>DATAAQ010000120.1:0-21926 GCA_036260055.1 Gaiellaceae bacterium
CGCCGGGTACTCGAAGTCGGCGACGTACTCCGGATTGGCCGGGTCGTTGACGTCGAGGATCACCCAGCCGCCGTCCCAGTAGGACAGGAGCATGTACCAGTCGCCGTCGATCTGCTTCACGACCATGTCGTGCAGGAACGAGTCGGTAAGCCCGAGCGCGGGCTGGTCGACGTCGAAGTCGTTCAGGTCGAGCTCGGCGATCAGCCGCGGCCGGTGCGGGTTGGTGATCTCCATGATGTCGACGTCGGGGAACTCCTCGTTGTCGGTCATCACGATGAACGCACGGCCGTCCTCCCTCTGCCAGCCGAACACGCTGTGGATCGTGTTCGCGTCGTTGATGAGGAAGCTCCGGTCGCCGAAGTGCTCGGAGAGCTTCTTGGGCTTCAGCGGGTTCGTGACGTCCCAGATGCTCACGCCGCCCTTGAAGTTCTGGGCGCCCGGAGCGCACTGCTCGTTGTTCATGAGCAGGACGTCACCGGTGAACCACTTCGTGCTCAGCCTGATCACCTGCATGCCCTCACCCGGCCGGCTGTCCTGGCTGGACGGGATGAAGTTGACCTCCCTCGGGTTCTCCGGGTCGGAGATGTCGATGACCCAGGCGCCCGCGTCGGGCGAGTTCTGACCGCCGGCCTCCGAGTTCGCCGCGCAGTCCGGCTCGCCCCAGTTCGCGAGGAAGGCGTACTGCTCGTCGGGCGACAGCGCGACGTCCGCGACGAGGTCGGAAGTGTCGGTCACGTCCGCCACTCCGACGAGCTCGATCTTGCCGAAGGCGCCTTCTCCGAGGAGATGGCCCTCGTCCTCGCCGTGCTGGTCGACCATCTCGCAGTCCGCGGCGACGTCGTCCTCCGCGCCGGTGGTGACCCTGTCGCGGCCGGGGCCGCACGCGATCTTGTCGGGGCCGCCGCCGCCGAAGAGGCGGTCGGCTCCGGCGCCGCCCGAGAGCGTGTCCCTACCGCTCCCGCCGACGAGGACGTCGTTGCCGCCGTTGCCGTAGAGCTTGTCGGCGCCCGCGAGCCCGTGGAGCTTGTCCGCCCCGCTCAGGCCCTGGATCGTGTCCGCGCTTCCCGTCCCGACGAGCCGGTTCGTCGTCGACGTCCCTGTGACCGTCCTCGCGTCGGCGAGCGAGCCGGACACGAGCACGGTGAGAAGCCCGAGCGCCAGGAGCAACGGCGCCCGCCGCCACGCTCGCCTCAGCGAGCGCACGGCTCGAAAACCGTCAGCCTGCATTCCCCTCCTCCTTCGTAGCCTGTAAGACCCCTCCCGCCGCGAGGCAGGCTCCCGGGGTTGTGGCGCGCCAAATGTAACACGGCGTCCGCCGCCTTTCCGAGAAGCGGTTAGAAGAGGCTCGTCTCGGCTGCGGCGGCGCCCACGAGCTGGCGCCCGAGGCGCGTGACGACGCGGCCGCGCGGCGTCCGCTGAATCAGCCCGAGCTGGAGGAGGTAGGGCTCGTAGACGTCCTCGATCGTGTCCGGCTCCTCGCCGAGCGTGACCGCGAGCGTCGAGAGGCCGACCGGCCCGCCGTCGAACTTGTGCACGATCGCGGCGAGGAGCTCGCGGTCGCTCCTCTCGAGGCCCTCGCCGTCGACCTCGAGGAGCGCGAGCGCCTCGCGGGCGACCGGGAGGCTGACGGCCCCGTCGTGGCGCACCTCCGCGACGTCCCGCACTCTCCGGAGGATGCGGTTCGCGACCCGCGGCGTCCCGCGCGCGCGGCGGGCGATCTCCGCCGCCGCCTCGTCCTCGATGTCCACGCCGAGGATCCGGGCCGAGCGGCGGACGATGCGAGCGAGGTCGGCGGGCTCGTAGTAGTCGAGCCGGTAGGTCATGCCGAAGCGGTCGCGAAGCGGCGTCGTGAGGAGGCCCGTGCGCGTCGTCGCGCCGACGAGCGTGAACGGCGGCAGGTCGAGCGTGAGGGTGCGCGCGGCCGGACCCTGCCCGACGACGATGTCGAGGCGGAAGTCCTCGAGCGCCGGGTAGAGGATCTCCTCCACGGCCCGGTTGAGGCGGTGGATCTCGTCCACGAAGAGGACGTCACGGTCCTCGAGCGACGTGAGGATCGCCGCCATGTCGCCCTTGCGCTCGAGCGCAGGCCCGGCGACCGTGCGGATCCCGACACCGAGCTCCTCGCGGACGATGTAGGCGAGGCTCGTCTTCCCCAGCCCGGGCGGCCCGGCCAGGAGGACGTGGTCGAGCGCCTCCCCCCTCCGCTTCGCCGCCTCGAGAACGATCGCAAGCTGCTCCTTCACGCGCTCCTGGCCGACGAAGTCCTCGAGCCGGCGGGGCCTCAGGGAGCCGTCGAGCTCCTCCTCGTCCGGGGTCAGGACCGCGGCCGTGATCCGCTCGCTCATGCGGCGCGGAGTGCCTGCCGCACGCGCTCCGCCGGCGGCAGGTCGGGGTCGGTCCCCGCGAGCCGCTCCTCCGCCTCGGAGACGGAGTAGCCCAGCTCGACGAGCGCGTCGCGGGCGACGACGTGTCCGTCCCCCCCGCCGAGGTGGGGCGCGTCGACGGCAGCGAGCGGCGCGATCTTCTCGCGCAGCTCGAGCACGACCCGCTGGGCCGTCTTCTTCCCGATGCCGGGGATCGTCTGGAAGAGCGCGGCGTCGTCGCGCACGATCGCGCGCCGCAGCTCCGCCGGCGCGTAGCCGGAGACGATCGCGAGCGCGACCTTCGGCCCGACGCCGCTCACGCCGAGCAGGAGCTCGAAGATCTCCCGCTCGGCGGCGTCGGCGAAGCCGAAGAGCTGGAGGGCGTCCTCGCGCACGTGCAGGTGCGTCTCGAGCACGACCTCCTCGGCGCCGTCCGCCTTGCGCACGGCGGCCGGCGTGGCGAGCAGACGGTAGCCGACGCCGCCCACGTCGAGGACGAGCCCGTCGGCGTCCCAGGCGACCGCCGTGCCGCGCAGCCGCCCGATCATCGTCGCCCCCCCGCCAGAGCGGCGAGCGGTGGGGCGAGCGCGTGGCAGATCGCCACCGCGAGGGCGTCGGCCGCGTGGTGAGGGCGAGGCACGTCCGCGAGGCCGAGGATCGCCCGCACCATCCGCTGGACCTGCGCCTTCTCCGCCCGGCCGTAGCCGCAGACCGCCTGCTTCACCGTCGCGGGCGCGTACTCCGCGCAGCTGACGCGGGCGGCCGCGCACGCGACGAGCGCGGCGCCGCGCGCCTGTCCGACGCTGAGCGCGGTGCGGGCGTCGGCGCCGACGTACGACTCCTCGAGCACGACCGCGGTGGGCTCGTGCCGGACGATGAGGTCGGCGACCTCGTCGTGGATCCGCTTCAGGCGAAGCTCCGGCGCCTGCCGGGCAGGTGTCGGCCACCAGCCGAAGTCGACCGCCGTGAGGCGGCCGGCGCTTGCGTGGACGATGCCGTAACCGCACGCCGCCGTGCCCGGGTCGATCCCGAGGACCTTCACGAGTCGAGGTTAGGCGCCGGATCGGACGTTCCTGCGTCCCGTCCGCGCGGAGCGTGCTCGCCGTGCCTACGCCAGGAGGTTGGCCTTGACGCCGGGGTGATCGCGGCACCAGTCGCGGACGTGGCCGAAGACCTTCGCCCGGATCTGGCCGTCCGTGAGCGCGGCGTCCGGCGACCAGAGGACGCGGACCTCGAAGGTCTCGTCGGTCCGCCGCTCGCTCGGGCAGCCGTGGCGCTGGAGGTAGGCGCGGAGCTCGTCCGCGAGCCGTGGGTCGCTGATCTCGATTCGCATGGCCGCGAACCGAGTATCGGCCGCTCCCCGGACGGCAGGAGGGTAATCCCCCGAACTGCTTACCCCCGGCTCAGGCCGCGACCGTCTCCAGGATCCGCTCCGGAATGTCGAAGTTCGCGTACACCGCCTGCACGTCGTCGTTCTCCTCGAGCGCGTCCATGAGGCGGAGAAGCTTCTTCGCCGTCGACTCGTCCTCGATCGCGACGGTCGTCTTCGGGAGCATCGTCAGCTCGGCCGAGTCGACGGGGACCCCGGCGGCCGCGAGCGCCTCGCGGACGCCGATCAGGTCGTCCGGCGCGCACGTGACCTGGAGGCTCGAGCCGTCCGGCTCCACGTCCTCGGCTCCGCCCTCGGCCGCGGCCAGCATGACGTCGTCCTCGTCGGCGGAGTCGGCCGGGACGATGACGACGCCCTTACGCTCGAACAGCCACGCGACGGCGCCGCTCGTGCCGAGGTTCCCGTCGTTCTTCGCGAAGACGTGGCGCACCTCCGAGGCGGTCCTGTTCCGGTTGTCGGTGAGCGCCTCGACGAAAACGGCCACCCCGCTCGGGCCGTAGCCCTCGTAGGTGACCGTCTCGTAGGCGGCATCGCCGTCCGAGCCCGCCCCCGCGCCGCGCGCGATCGCCCGCTCGATGTTGTCCTTCGGCATGGAGTTGTCGCGCGCCTTCTGGATCGCGGCGGCCAGCGTCGCGTTCGCCTCCGGATCCGGGCCGCCCTCCCGTGCCGCGACGATGATCGCGCGCGAGAGCTTCGAGAAGAGCTTCCCCCGCTTGGCGTCGGCGGCGCCCTTCTTGTGCTTGATGCTCGACCACTTACTGTGCCCCGACATGCGCCCCCTCCCTCACCAGCTCGAGAAACAGCTCGTGCACGCGGGTGTCGTCGGTCAGCTCCGGATGGAACGACGCGACGAGATACCGGCCGTCCCGGAGGAGCACGGGCTCGCCGTCGAGCTCGGCGAGGACCTCGACGTCGTCCCCGACCTCCTCGACGCGCGGCGCGCGGATGAAGACGCCCCGGAGGGGCGGCTCGCCGTCGGCCAGCTCGAGGTCGGCCTCGAAGCTCGCCACCTGGCGACCGTAGGCGTTGCGGCGGACGCCGACGTCGACCTTCGCGAGCAGGCCGTCGCGCCCGAGGAGGATCATCCCGGCGCACGTGCCGAAGACCGGGTGCTCGAAGCGTCGGAGTGCTTCCGCGAGACCGTAGATCCGGATCAGCCGGCCGATCGCCGTGGACTCGCCGCCCGGGATGACGAGGCCGTCGAGGCCTTCGAGCTGCTCGGGCTTCCGCACCTCCGCCACCTCCGCTCCCAGCCGCCGGAGGACGGCCGCATGCTCGCGGAAGTTGCCCTGCAGCGCGAGCACGCCGATCCTCATTCCTCGCCCTCCCAGTAGTCGACGGCGTCGCTCCGCCGGAACATCCCCCGCTCGGCCGTCCCGCCGCTGAAGCCGGCCTTGCCCGAGTCGGGGTAGTCGACGACGTCGGGGGCGATCAGCGTCGAGGCGAGGAGCACCCGAGCCGGCCGCTCGCCGTCGTTGCGGAGCTGGTGCGCCCCGTCCGGCCCGCGGCGGAAGACGACCGCGTCGCCTGCGGAGAGCGTGCGCTCGCCCCCCGGCTCTCGCAGCGTGGGCGAGCCGTCGAGGACGATGAGAAGCTCCTCGTTCGCGTGGTGGAGATGGTACGGAAAGCTCCGCTGAGCGGGCGGAAGCTCGTACACGCTGGCGGCGAGGAGCTCGCCGGCGATCCGCATGTAGCGCCACGTGTAGCCCGGGCGGTCGGTCTCGCCCTCCCAGACGTCCCCGAAGACGTTCACCAGCCGCGGGTCTCGAGCAGGTCCTCGGGAGCGAGGCCGGCGGCCTGCAGGCCGCGCATGGCGTCGCCGAGCCCTGTCGAGACGCGCGCGAGGACCTCCGGATCGTTGAAGTGCGTCGTCGCCTCGACGATCGCCTTCGCCCGGGGCAGGGGATCGGCGCTCTTGAAGATCCCCGAGCCGACGAAGACGCCGTCGGCCCCGAGCTGCATGCAGAGCGCCGCGTCGGCCGGCGTCGCGATGCCGCCCGCGGTGAACGTGACGACGGGAAGGCGGCCGTGCTCGGCCACCCAGCGCACGAGCTCGGGCGGCGCCTGGAGCTCCTTCGCCTCGGTGTAGAGCTCGTCCTCGGAGAGCGAGCCCAGCCGGCGGATGCCGCCGAAGACCGCGCGCATGTGGCGCACGGCGTTGACGATGTCGCCCGTTCCCGCCTCGCCCTTCGTGCGGATCATGGCCGCGCCCTCCCCGATCCGCCGCAGAGCCTCGCCGAGATTGCGGCAGCCGCAGACGAACGGGACGGTGAACTTCCACTTGTCGATGTGGTGCTCCTCGTCGGCGGGCGTCAGGACCTCGCTCTCGTCGACGTAGTCGACCTCGAGCGCTTCGAGGATCTGCGCCTCGACGAAGTGCCCGATGCGGGCCTTGGCCATCACCGGGATGGTCACGGCCTCCTGGATCTCCCGGATCTTCGTCGGGTCGGCCATGCGGGCGACTCCGCCCTCCGCGCGGATGTCGGCGGGGACGCGCTCGAGCGCCATGACGGCGACGGCGCCCGCGTCCTCGGCGATCCGCGCCTGCTCCGCCGTCGTCACGTCCATGATGACGCCGCCCTTGAGCATCTCGGCGAGGCCGCTCTTCACCCGCATCGTGCCGAGCTCCGGCATGCGAAGAAGTCTAGCTACGCGGTCAGGAGGTCCAAAGCGGCCTCCGGCTCCTTGAACGGTGGGATCACGTAGATGCCCGCGGTGCGAGCGCGGGCGTCGGCGACGAGCTCGCGGGCGAGGTCGAAGCCCAGCCGCCGCGCGTCGGGTCCGGCGTCGGCGAGCCTGCGCTGGACGGCGTCCGGGATGGTGATCCCGGGCACCTCGTTGTGAAGGCGGAGGGCGAGCTGGTAGCTGGTGAGCGGCCAGACGCCGAGGAGGATCGGGATCGGCGACTCGCCGCCGAGGCGCTCGAGGAAGTGGTCGAGGTACCCGATGTCGAAGAGCGCCTGCGTCATCGCGAAGCGGGCGCCGGCGTCGACCTTCCGGCGGAAGCGCTCGAGCTCGCGGTCGAGCTCGTCCGCCGACGGGTTGACCGCCACGCCCGCGAAGAACGAAGTCGGGGCGTCGATCGCCTTTCCGGAGTAGTCCTCCCCCTGGTTCAGGCGCGAGAGCAGCGCGGTGAGGCCGATGGAGTCGACCTCGTAGACCCCGCTCGAGCCGGGATAGTCGCCCACGTGGGGCGGGTCGCCCGTCACCGCGAGGACGTTGCGGACGCCCTCCGCGTGGGCCCCGAGGAGCTGCGACTGAAGGCCCATGATCGAGGCGTCCCGAGGCGTCACGTGCGGGATCGTCTCGACTCCGACGAGGCGCTCGATCGTCGCGGCAGCCATGAGCGCGGAGAGGCGGGCGCGCGCCATCGGATTGTCGTTGATGTCCACCTCGTCCACGAGGCCCGACTCCGCCAGCCGCGCGCAGACGCGCAGGACGCTCTCCATGTTCGTCCCCTTGGGCGGGTCGATCTCCACAGAGACGACCCACTCGCCGGTCTCGAGCATGCGCTGGAGCCGCGTTTTCCCGAGCGCGGGCGCGGCCGGCGGGACGACCTCGCGCTCGACGGCGAGGAACGGGGCTCGCGGCTCCCGGTCTTCCTCGGCCGCCGTCCGGATGGCGGAGATCTGGGCCGGCGTCGTCCCGCAGCATCCGCCGATGATGCGGGCTCCGAGCGCCCGCGCCTGGGCCGCGAACTCGGCGAAGTAGTCCGGCGTCGCGTTCGGGTAGACCAGACGCCCGCCCGAGCGACTGGGGAGCCCGACGTTCGGCTGCGCGGAGAGCGCGAGCCCGTCCGCCACGGCGCTCATCTCCCCGAGCGCGCTCAGCGCGGCCTGGGGGCCGAGGCCGCAGTTCGCCCCGACGGCGACGACGCCGACTCCGCGGAGCCGCTCGAGCGCCTCGCGCGCCGTCACGCCCGCGAGCGTCTGCGCATCCTCGTCGAAGGTGAGCTGGGCGACGATGGGAAGCGTGGAAACCTGCTGCACGGCGGCGACGGCGGCCTCGAGCTCGTCGAGGTCGAAGAACGTCTCGACGAGGAAGAGGTCGACGCCGCGTCCCTCGAGCAGCCGCGCCTGCTCGACGAAGACGTCGTGAGCCTCGTCGGGCCCGCCCGTGCCCTCGAGGTCGCCGAGCGGACCGATCGCGCCGCCGACGAGGACGGGCGCACCTGCCACCTCCCTGGCCTCGCGGGCGAGCTTGACCCCGCGCTCCACGATCTCCTCGAGCCGGTCGTCGAGGAACTGGGCCGAGAGCTTGCGCCGGTTCGCGCCGAACGTGTTCGTCTCGATCAGCTCGGCGCCGGCGCGGATGAACCCTTGATGGACGGCGATCACCGCCTCGGGCGCGCGCAGGTTCGCCTCCTCCGGGCAGCGGAGCCGCGGCACCGCGGACGTGAGGAGCGCGCCGGTTCCGCCGTCGGACACGAGCACGCGGTCTTCCTCCAGGCGGGCGAGCAGCCTGCTCATCGCCCCGGAGCGTAGCGAGGCCCGGGAAGGGCTACGTCGGGGGGTCCTCGACGGCCGCCACGCGGGCCGCCGCCGAGGCTTTCTCCACGACCCAGTAGCGCTCGTTCCCCGCGACGCGCCGCTCGGTGTCGGGGTGCCAGAGGTGACCGGGCGCGACGAGGAAGTGCGTCGCCTGCGAGCGGACGGTCTCGTAGTCCCTGACTCGCAGCGGCACTGGCGCGTAGCACGCCGGGTCGCTGCACTCGCAGACGAAGTCGATGCCCTCGTCCGTCTCGGACACGTAGAAGCCGGCGCTCGCGCCGAGGATCCGCTCGTTCACCTCGCGGAAGAGCGCTTCGTTCTTTCCGATCCGCTCGCTCGCGATCGCCATGAGAGCGAGTATGGGCCTCCGGCGGCTCGAAGGGAAGGGCCCGAGAGAACGGAGACGGGCCGGCGTGCACCGGCCCGTCTCCCTGCGAGGGACGCTCGGCTTACTTGTGGAGCCGCGAGCCCTGGAACTCGGTCAGGTGCCCCTGCGCCTTGCCCTTGTCCGTGCCCTGTACGGCGGAGCCGGTCTGGGCGAACACGAGCGTGGCGTGCGCGGCGGCGTCGGACATCTCGTCGAGCGCGTCGCTCGAGAGGTTGCCGATGTCGTCGCAGAACTGGTGGTAGCAGGGGTCGTACGCGATCCCGGCCGTGCCGCCGTAGATCTCCGCCTGCTCCTCCGTCTTCACGCCCTCGGCGCCCGAGAAGACGCCGCCGGCCGGGATCCCGACGCTGATGAACGCGTCATAGTCGGAGCGGCCGTCGAACGCCGTCGGCTCGGACTCGAGCCCCTGCGAGTCGAAGTAGTCGACGAAGACGTCCTCGACGACGCCGGAGCCGGTCGAGCCGAGCGAGGCGGTGTCGGAGGCGTCGCCGTCGTAGACGAACCTGACGTAGTTCGGCGAGCCGACCATGTCGAAGTTCAGGTTGACGGCGGTGTTCTTGAGCTCCCGCTTGGTCAGTGAGTCGACGTAGAACTGGGAGCCGATCAGGCCGGACTCCTCGGCGCCCCAGAAGGCGAACCTCACCTGGTTCGTGGGCTCGACGCCGAGCTCGGCCATCTGCAGTGCGATCTCGAGGATGGCCGAGGTACCCGAGCCGTTGTCGTTGATGCCCGGTCCCTCCTGCACGGAGTCCAGATGCGCGCCGACGACGACCTGCCGGTCCGTCCTGCCGGTCTTCGTAGTGGCGAGCAGGTTCGCCGTGGGCACGTTGCGCCGGATCTCCGTCGTGGTCGCAACGCGCACCGTGACCGCCCCGGCCTGCAGCTGGTTGTAGAGCTCCTCGCCGATCGCGAAGCTCGTCCCGATCACGGGGATCGTCGAGGCGTCCGCGCTGGTCAGGGTGCCGGCGAGCGTGTCCTGCCGGCCCTCCTGGCCCTCGTTGAAGACGATGAGGGCGTCGTAGCCGGCGGCCTGCGCGTTCTCCGCCTTGACGCGGAAGTCGCACGTCCCGCGCTGGGCCAGCGCGACCTGCGGCTCCGTCGCGGAGGCGGGAGCGTAGTCGGCCAGCTCGCAGCCGCTGTTCGAGGTGCTCGCCGTCGCGCCCGGCGGAATGACGATGTCGTTCGTCGCGACGAGCGTTCCGCTCACGTCGCCGGTTTCCGAGTAGTCCATCGTGATGAACTCGTCGGGGTTCACGAACGTGCGCGGGTCGGGCGAGATCCGCTGGAAGGCCGGCGGCGCCAGCTCGCGGAACGCGTCGAACAGGAAGTTCTGAACCCTCACGTCGTAGTAACCGGTCGCCTCGAGCTGCTCCTTCACGTATACGAGCGAGGCGTCGTAGCCGGGCGTGCCGGAGGCGCGGGTGTCGCCGTTCGCGTCGGCGATCGCCTGGAACGCTTGCTGGTGGGCCATGATCCCGTCCACCGTGACGGCGTCCCGCAGTTCGGTCGTGTCCGTCCCGACGGCCGTCGAGCTGAGCGGCGCCAGCGTGAGCGCCCCCAGCGCCAGGACGAACAGAAGCAGAGCTGTTCTGCGCAAGATCCTCTCCTTGCTAGTTGACGAAGATCCCCTCATCCGCAGCGATTCGGCTGCGGCTCTCCCGGGGCGGGCGGCAGGGTAGCACCTCAGAGCTCCCTCCGGAATGCTCCTCAGCTTGCGCGGCCTGCGATCCCGGCAATCGCTGATGATGATCGGGACCGACGCGTTATCGGCGAGACAGGCTCGACTATGTCGACTAGCGGCCGCCGGCGGAGGGTCATCCAGCTCGCCCCTTCGGCGGTAGCGCCGAATGAGCGTGTAGCGATGCGAAGCTTGAAGAGGGCCGTGTGCGCGCCCGGCTTCGCTCCGCTGCCGCGGCTGCCTCTCGATCCAATCCACAGCTGGCGCCCGGCGAGTCGGTGAGCGCGCTCGACGAGATGTTCGCGAGCTTCAGCGCTCGGGAGCCCGACCACGCGGACGTGCCCGCGTACGGCGGCTGACGGGGTCGCTGGCGCGATGGCGCCGGCGTCGCCCTTTACGAGGCCCGGAAGCCCTCGGGCGCCCCCGCTTGTGTGCCTGGGTCGGCGGCCCCGTGTTCGCTCGGCGACAGCGCACGGCCTCCACCGACGTGGGGAAGCCGGCCCCGGGACGCTAATGTCCTTCGCGTCGTCCTCTGGGGCGACCAGAGGATGTACCAGATCGAGGGATCGCGAGCCGTTCTCCGCGTCCGGGCGGTGTTGCTCGCCGGCCGGCTCCCGCGCGTCGGGCGCAACGTCGTCCTGCTCGGCCTGGTCAGCATGTTCACGGACGTCTCCTCCGAGATGGTTGCGACGATCCTGCCCCTGTACGTCGTCTACTCGCTCGGGCTTTCCCCGCTTGCCTACGGCGTCATCGACGGCGCCTATCAAGGGGGTGTGGCGATAGTCCGGCTCGCGAGCGGGTTCGTCGCCGACCGCCTCGGGCGCTACAAGGAGATGGCCGCACTCGGCTATACGGTGTCTGCCGCGACCCGGCTCCTCTTCCTCGGCGCGGGCTCGAGCATTGGCGCGCTGACGGCGCTCGTCGTCGCAGATCGCGTCGGCAAGGGGATCCGAACCGCTCCGCGCGACGCGCTCATCTCGCTCTCGTGCGAGCGACAGCTTCTCGCGACAGCTTTCGGCGTCCACCGCGCCCTTGACACGGCCGGCGCGATGCTGGGGCCGCTCGTTGCGTTCGGCATTCTCTTGATCGCTCCACTCGCCTTTGACGCGATCTTCATCGTCAGCTTCTGCTTCGCGCTCATCGGCCTCGCCATCCTCGCTCTTTTCGTCGAGAACCGGCGGGCCCCCGCGGCTCGGGCGCCCAACGCGAGTGCTTCAGAGCCGGAGCGCGCCCCGGTGTCCTTGCGTGCTGCTGCAGGTCTCCTGCGCGTCCGCAGATTCCGCGCGCTCACGCTCGCCGGCGTCGCGCTCGGGCTCATGACGCTCAGCGACGGCTTCGTCTACATCACCCTCCAGCGGCGGCTGGACTTCGACGTGCGGTATCTCCCGCTCCTGTTCGTCGCCACTGCGCTCTGCTACATGGTCGCCGCCATCCCGATCGGCCGCCTCGCCGACCGCGCGGGCCGCGACCGCGTCTTTCTCGGCGGGTACGCGCTGCTCCTGCTCCTCTACCTAAGCCTGCTCCTACCGGCCTTCGGCACGCCGGAGCTGCTGCTCTTGCTCGCCGGACTCGGTCTCTACTACGCCGCGACGGACGGTGTCCTCATGGCGCTCGCGAGCGCCGTCCTGCCTGCTGATTTCCGCGCCAGCGGTCTCGCCCTCCTCGTCGCCGCGACGAGCACCTCCCGCCTTGCGGCTTCGATACTCTTCGGAGCACTGTGGACGTGGCAGAGCTTGGACGTGGCTCTCGTCGTCTTCTCCTGCGGTCTCGCCGCGGCGCTCCCGCTTGTCGCGCTCGTCCTGCGCCGAGGGCGCGAGCCCGCCGGGTAGGACGTCCACTCCGCGGCATCGGATGAACCGCCGCACGGCCGCCTTCGTTCTCCTGACCTTAGGCGCGATCGTGGTTGCCGGCGGTTACGTGGGCAAGGCTGCTCTCTCGGGCAGAGCAGCGGCAGATCAAGGCGGTGCAAACCTCGGTGGGCACGAGCGTCCCGTGCTCGTCTTCCAGCGGACCTCGGGTGACGAGTACGGTCGCGTGGGCTTCCTCCCGCTCGCAGGAAACCCGCGCCAGACGGTCACGAAGCTGAGCTGCGAGCGAGTCCACTTCGCCGGCGCTCGTGGCCTCTGCTTGACGCCGGACAAGTCTGCGCTCGGCTGGGTCTACCAGGCGCGGGTGTTCGGATCCGATTTCCGTGTCCAGCGAGCGGTGTCCCTCCCCGGGCTCATCAGCCGTGCGCGCGTCTCGCCCGACGGTCGCTACGGCGCGACAACCGGGTTCGTCACGGGCCATTCGTATGCCGACGACTCCTTTTCGGTCCAGACGTTCATCCTCGACCTGGCCGGCGGCAAGAAGATCGCCAACCTCGAGGACTTTGCGGTCTATCACCGCGGCCGAGAGGTCACTGCCGAAGACCGAAACTTCTGGGGCGTCACGTTCGCTGCCGACTCGAATCGCTTCTACGTGACGATGGCGACCGGGGGAAAGATCTACCTGGTCGAGGGCGACATCCGTCACCGCAGAGGACGGACGATCCATGAGAACGTCGAATGCCCGTCGATCTCTCCAGACGGGACGCGCATCGCGTACAAGGGAGTGGGCTGGCGGCTCTCCGTGCTCGACCTGGCGACGGGTCGCGAATGGCGCACGGGCGAGACGCGGTCGATCGATGACCAAGTCGAATGGTTGGACAACGAGCGCATCGTCTATGGTCACGACGGGGCGACATGGACGGTTCCAGCCGACGGGTCGGATGCGCCTCGGAAGCTCATCGACGGCGCGCTCTCGCCGGCCGTTGTCCGGGAGGTTTCGTAATAGCGGCGGAGACGCCCGCCGCGTTGGCCGAGCGGTCGAGAACTAGCCGTTGACGCCGGGGTCCGCGATAGCCGCATCACTTGACGAGGTCGTGTCGCCCGACCGGTGTCGTCGACGTCGTCTCGACGGTCGACCTCGACGGGAAGTTGAATCATCCTCTTACTCAGCTCAACCAGACGCGAGCGAGTCGCCGGGTCACGGGTCGCGACGACCGCGATGAAGACGCCGACAGCGAGCAGAAGTACGAGTTAGGGCTGAGACGAACCCCGTCCTGATACCGCCAGAGCTCGATTTTCGTTTGTTGGGACCGCCTGAGACGCCGTGAGGCTCGAAGCGGCGTGGCCGGGCAGGCGCGGCCACCGCTTCCCCCCGCTCGAGGTCGCTGTGGCGAACCCGCCCGGCGGCTGATCCGCCTCCTTCGGAGCCGTCGGCTAGCCACCGGAGCACAGGCTGGCGCGCGTCGCGCATGAACGCGAAAGCACATCGGCTCGTCGCCCGGCATCCGCGCAGATGGGCGGTGCGAGCGGGATGGTCGATCGAAGCGCGCACCATCGCGGCGCCGCCCGAGTGAATCCTCTCCCGGAGCGAGGATGCCTTGAGCTCCGGCGCATCGCGACCGAAGATAGAGCGAATCCCGTGACGCGAGGACTCGGGTCCCACCCATGACGATGCTTCCTCATCGTCGAGCCCAAGCGCCGGGCGCTCGACCGGAACAGCTTCCGGTCCAGGACGGATGGCACCTTCGGCGTGCCGCGGGGTCGCGCGTCGTCAAAGTCCTCGTCGCCGCCGCCTTCGGCCTTGCGATCACCGGCGCCGCCCGGGCACAACCGAACATCGTCCTCATCGCGACCGACGACCAGCGCCACAACACGCTCCACGCGATGCCGACCGTTCGAGCCGAGCTCGTGGGGAAGGGGGTGAGGTTCCGTAACGCGTTCGTCGTCAACCCGCTCTGCTGTCCGTCCCGCGCGTCGATCCTGACCGGCACCTACTCCCACACGAACGGAGTCTGGGCGAACGGCGGGGCCTTCGGCGGATTTCAGGCCTTCGACGACAGCGCGACGCTCCCCCTCTGGCTGGACGCGGTCGGCTACGAGACCATGTTCGTCGGCAAGTACCTGAACGGCTACACGAGCACCCACGCGACGCCCGACTACGTCCCGCCCGGGTGGGATCGCTGGCTCGCCTATTGGGGGCGCCCGCGCTACTTCGACTACGAGCTCACGGACGGAAGGACCGTGACCTCCTACGGCGCTTCGGCGCGAGAGTACTCGACCGACGTCATGGGCGCCGCGGCGTCGCGGCTCATTCGGGAGACGGAGGGCCCGTTCTTTCTCTACTTCTCGCCGTTCGCGCCGCATCTGGCGGACTGGCCTGTCGATCCCTACTCGGTCGATCCTGCTCCCCGACACGTGGACGCCTTCGCCGGGCTCGGCGCGCTCGAGAGGCCGAGCGTCAACGAGCCGGATGTCGCCGACAAGCCGCGCCACGTCCGCGCGCGGGCGCCGATACCACCGCGGTCGCTCGCGGAGCTGCGCGAGGAGCAGCTCGAGTCGCTGCTCGCCGTCGACGACGCGATTGCCGGAATCCTCGCCGCGCTCGAAGACACGGGGAAGCTCGCCGACACGATGATTGTCTTCACGTCGGACAACGGGCACGCATGGGGTGAGCACCGCTGGACGCACAAGTCGGACCCGTACGAGGAGTCATTGCGTGTTCCGCTTGTCGTCCGCTACGACCGCCTCGGCGTCGCTCCGAGGACAGAGGGCCGCTTCGCGCTCAACGTCGACCTGGCTCCCACGCTCGCCGATGCAGCGGGGATCGAGGTAACGGGTGTCGAAGGTCGCAGCCTCGTCGGTCTGCTCGCCGGAGGGCCCACCGCTTGGCGCACGCGGTTCCTCATCGAATACTTCAGCCCGGGAGACGTGCCGGGCTACTGCGGGTTCCGCGGCCGTCGCTGGAAGTACGTGCAGTACGCGACGGGTGAGGAGGAGCTCTACGACCTCGGAAGGGACCCGAACGAGCTTCGAAACCTGCGCGCGGAGGACTCCCGCTGGAGTCTGACGATGGAGTTTCGCGCGCGTGTGCAGCAGTCGCAGTGCCGGCCGCCGGGGTTCGGCCGCCCGCTTCCGCTGTGCACCCGCTCGGGCACCTCCGGCCGCGACTCGATGCGCGGCACCGAGCGTCCGGACTGGCTCTGTGCGGGCCGCGGGAACGACCGCATCGACGTCTCGGGCGGACGCCAGGACGTGGTTCGCTGCGGCGCCGGGTTCGACCGTGTGCGCGCCGGTCGCCGTGACGTCGTCTTCGGTTGCGAGGCGCGGATCCCGTAGCGCCCCGCTAGGCGGTCACCAACGGAAGATCCGAGCGACGACGCGGGCTGACGCCCTCAGGGGCGACCGGGCGCGGAGATCGGAGGCGCCCGCGACTTCGAGGCGTCAACGTCGTACACCGAACCGATGACCGATGGAGCAGCGCGCGCTCGGTACGCGTCTTGAGAGTGCGGAGCGCGATCTCGTGACTCCGGAACCGACCGGGTGGCGGGCGATGCCGGAGGCGGCTTCGACGGCTGCATGCTCCCTGGCAAGCGCAGCCTCCAACCGAGGTCGACTAAGGGTTTCATGTTGGCACCAGCTGTCGGCCCGCTGGCCCCAGGCGTCGGGCACCCGGAACTGCCGCCGTCTCCCGGGAGCGTCGGAGGTGGGCCCGCCTGGATTCGAACCAGGGACCAACGGATTATGAGTCCGCTGCTCTGACCGCTGAGCTACGGGCCCGCGTCGGTCAAGCGTAGCGCCGACGCCCTTCGTTTTCCGACCGCGGCCGGGGATGGTAAGAATAGGCCGGTCGTGTCCCGGCACGTCCCACAGCCGCAGTCTCGACGTCCACGGAGGTGGCGCACCGAGTGAAGGTGTTCCAGCGCGAGCGCGCCCTGCGCACGAAAGGCGGCCTGGAGATCCGGGACATCACAGAGGACGTTCGCGACGCGGTCGCCGAGAGCGGCGTCCGCGACGGCATCGCGTGCGTCTACTCGCCGCACACGACCTGCTGCGTGCGCGTGAACGAGTTCGAGACAGGCTTCCTCGAGGACTTCGGCCGCATGCTCCGCCGCCTCGTCCCGCACGAGAAGTACTACGCGCACGACGACTGGGACAGGCGGACCGAGAACATCTGCCCGGAGGACATGGAGTTCGGCAACGGCCACTCCCACTGCATGGCGATGCTCCTCGGGCCGGCGGGCGAGTCGATTCCCGTCCGAGACGGCGAGCTCTGCCTCGGCACCTGGCAGCGCGTGCTCTTCATGGAGCTCGACCGCTCGCGCGACCGGCGCTGGATCGTTCAGGTCGTCGGCGAGTAGCCCCCGGAAAACGAAAACGGGGCTCGCCGCAAGCCCCGTTTCGACTGGAAGAGCTTCCCGGGTTGCCCCCGCCGCATCGGGGCCCCGGTATCTCTGCCTTACGAGACGCACTCTGCCCGCCCGCTCTTCCCCCGTCCCCCCTCCGGGGGTGTTGACTGGCTCCCCCGTTCGGGGTTGACCGCCGCGCTTGACCCGCTCCACCGCCGTCGCTGAGTAGGCTCCGCCGCCGTGACCGCCGTCCTGCTCGCGCTCGGCTCCGCCTTCCTCTTCGGTGCGATGACGGTCGCGCTTCGCTTCGCGCTGCGCGCGCACCCGGAGGCGGAGACGGGCGCCGTCGCGACGACGGCCGTCGCGTTTCTCGTCGTCGCGGCGGCGGCGCTCGCGGAGCCCGGAACGGGCGAGCTCGCCCGGCCGCAGGAGCTCGCGGTCTTCGCGCTCGCCGGCCTGCTCGCGCCCGGCGTCTCGCAGATCCTCTTCACGCTCGCGATCCGGGACGCCGGCTCCTCCCGCGCCTCCGTCGTCGTCGGGGCGGCGCCGCTCGTCGCCGCCACGCTCGCGATCGCGCTGCTCGGCGAGCCCCTCGAGTGGGCCCTGGCTCTCGGCGCCCTCCTCGTCGTCGTCGCCGGCGGGCTGCTCGTCGGCGAGCAGGTGCGGCCCGAGCACTTCCGGGTGGCCGGGATCGGCTTCGCGGTCGCCGCGACGTTTCTCTTCTCGAGCCGCGACGTGCTCGTCCGCTGGTACGGGAAGGACGCCGCGCTCGGCTCCGTCGAGGCCGCCGCCGCGGCTCTCGCGGCCGGCTGGGTCGTGATGCTCGCGTGGGCGGCGCTACGGCGGCGGGGACGGCTCGCGGACGAGCTCCTCCGCCCCGCGCTCCTGCGCTTCGCGCCCGCGGGCGTCTTCTTCGGGCTCTCGTACCTCCTCCTCTTCGAGGCGTACTACCGGGGGAAGGTGACCGTCGTCTCGCCGCTCGTCGCCACCGAGTCGCTCTGGGCGGTCGTGCTCTCGGCGCTGCTCCTGCGCCGCTCCGAGCTCGTCGGGCCCCGGCTCGTCCTCGGCGCCGCGCTCGTCGTCGCGGGAGGCGCGCTCATCGGCGCGCACCGCTGACGAGACGCCCGGCCCCTACGGCGTGCCCGGCGCGGGAAGCTCGCGGGGAGCCAGGTCCCGGACGGCCGGTCCCTGGATCACGGTCCCGTCGGGGAGGTAGCGCGAGCCGTGGCAGGGACAGTCCCACGTCCGCTCGGCCAGGTTCCAGCTGACGAGGCACCCCATGTGAGTGCACGTCGGGGAGACGGCGACGAGCTCGCCGCCGGCGCCGCGCGAGACGGCGACCTTCCGGCCGTCGACGCGGATGACCGCCCCCTCGCCCGCGCCGAGCGCGGCGGCGGCGTCGACGCCCGGGAGCGCGACCCGGTCGCCCAGGAGGCGTCGCGCGGCGTCGGCGTTCTCCGTCAAGAGCGACCGCGTCGCGAGCGAGCGCAGACGCAGCGAGGAGAAGAACGCCGCCCAGGGATTCGCGCGACCGAGGATGCCGTCCGCGAGGACGATCGCCGCGGCGGTCCCGTTCGTCATCCCCCACTTCCCGTAGCCCGTGGCGACCCAGACGCGGTCGCCGCCGGGAACGAGCGGCCCGACGAAGGGGACGCGGTCGACGGAGACGTAGTCGTGCGTCGACCAGCGGAAGCCCACCGACTCGACGCCGAAGTGCTCCTGCGCCCAGTCCTCCAGGCTCCTGTACCGCGCGCCCGTGTCGCCGTCCTGGCCGGTCTTGTGCCCCTCCCCGCCGGCGATGAGGATCCGGCCGCCCTCGTGCGGCGCCGTTCGGACGGAGCGCGTCGGCTGGTCCACGCTGATGAACATCCCCTCCGGAGGTTCCTCGACCGGCCCGGCGACGGCGTAGGAGCGCGAGGGGTGCGTCTTCGCGAAGAAGAGGCCCTTGTCCTCGAAGGGCAGGTGCGTGGCGAGGACGACGTCGCGCGCGTGGACCGAGCCGCGGCTCGTCTCGACGACCGGCGGTCGCAGCCGGACGTCGAGCGCCCGCGTCTCCTCGAAGACGTAGCTCCCGTCGCCCGCGAGCTGCTCGGCGAGGGGAAGCAGGTACTTCCGCGGGTGGAACTGCGCCTGGTTCTCGAGCCGGACCGCTCCCGCGACCGGATACGGCAGCGGCAGGTCGCGCACGAGCGACGCCGCCAGCCCGGCCCGCCGGGCCGCCTCGGCCTCCTCCTCGACCGCCGGCAGCGACTCCGACGAGCGGGCGTACGCGTAGTTGGGCTGCGTCTCGAGGTCGCAGTCGATTCCGCGCTCCTCGACGAGCGCGCGAATCCGCTCGAGCGCAGCCTCGTTCGCTTCCGCGTAGACCCGAGCGCCGTCCTCTCCGAACTTCCGCGTCAGGTGCCCGTAGACGAGGCCGTGCCCGGACGTGATCTTCGCCGTCGTGTAGCCGGTCGCTCCGCGGGCGAGGCGCTTCATCTCCACGAGCGCGACTGTCTTCCCGGCCGCCTTGAGCAGCGACGCCGCGGTGATCCCCGTGAGCCCGCCTCCGACGATCGCGACGTCGACGCGCACGTCACCCTCGAGGACCGGGAAGCGCGTCGCGGGCGACGATTCGATCCAGAAGGAGGTCATCCGCAGAGGCTCGTTCCCGCGTTCGCCGGACCGGAACCTCGACGTGCGACCCGGCCTCCAACGTCGCCCGCCTCCCCGAGAGGGGAGACGGGCGACAGGCAGGAGGGATGGCGACCTCGCCTTCGCCCCTTCGCCGCTGTCCCGAGGGCCGCACGCCGGCGACTCGAGCGAGGCCGCCGACGAATCGTAACACGATTTAGCCTGATCGCCAAACACCCCGGCCCGGCCGGCGGACGCGTGCGTGGAAGCGGAGCCGTCGCGCTCGCTGCTCGGTGCCGGCCCGCGAACCGGCTCCGCCTCCTCGACTACTGCGACTCGCTGCTCGTGCCGCTCCGCCTGGCGATGTCCTCGGCGCTGTCCTTCAGCGTCGAAGCCATCTCCTGGCTCTGCTCCTGACTGCGCTCCCTCGCCGTCTCCATCGCGCTCTGACCGGCGTCCTGGGCGACCTCCTTGCCGCGCTCCAGCGCCTCCTGACTCGTCTCCCGCACGCGCTGCTTCAGCTCGTCGGAGACCTCGCCGACCTTCTCGTCCTCGACACGGGTCGAGGGCATGACGAGCCCGGCGATGAAGCCGACGGCCGCGCCGCCGATGGCAAGCCCGAGCGGGTTCTCCTTGGCGGTCCGAACGCCCCGGCCGGCGCCCTGCTTGAGCGCCTGCCCGTCCGGCGTCCGCTCTCGAACGGAGCCGACGGCTGCGTCCTTCTTCTCGGAGACCGTGCCGACGAGCGCGTCCTTCTTCTCCGACACCCAGTCTCCGGCCCGCGACTTCACGTCCGCCTTGTAGCCGATCGCCTCGACGGTCTCGCCCATGCGGGCCCGCGTCTCCTCTATCTCCCCGCGGATCTCGTCGGATTCTTGGCCCATTCGACGTCCTCCTTCACCGTTTCGACTGTTTTCTGGGGAACCGGCGGCCCCGCCTCCTTGACCTTCTCCCGCCCCTGGAAGTAGAGGACGGCGGCGATCGCCCCGTAGACGGCTGCGACGATCAGCGCGGCCGCCCAGTTCGGAAGCGCCCCGTCGAGGGCGAGGATGAAGAACGCGGTCAGGGCTCCGAGGGCGAGAAGGCCGACTGCGCCCGCGGCGCCGACCATGCCGAACCCTGGTCCGGCCTTCCGTCCCTTCTCTCGTACCTCTGCCTTCGCCAGCTCGAGCTCCTGCCGGACGAGCGTCGTGGTCTCGTTGGCGAGCTCGCGCATGAGCTCCCCGATCGGCCGCTCGCGAAGGTCGTTGTCCGTTCTCGTGCTCATGATGTGCTCCTAGCGCTCCGTCGGGACGCCCGGCCCGCCGGCGGCGGGCGCGTCCGCCGGGCGCGCGGCTGACCACTCGGTGCTCGCGCCGACCGGCTCCCTCGCCGTTCCGCGAGGCAGCGCCGTCGACTCGTCGCCCGGCAGCGGCCCGGGGGCGCCCGACCCGGCCGGAACCGCCGTAGCGCCCTCGCGGGTGCTCGACTGGTAGCGGCGGCTGCTCGACGCCTTCAGGAACCGCGAGGCGAGGAACCCGACCACGACCCCGCCGGCGCCCACGACCCACGGCCGCCGACGTGCGAACTCCTCCGCGTCCCGCAGGATGCGGTCGGCGTCCGACTCGCGGAGGTAGCCGCCGAGCCGTTCCGCCCGCTCCGCCGCCTGCTCGCTCAGCTTCGCGGGGCCTTCCTTGCCCTCGCTGCGCAGCTGCTCGCCGGTTCGGCGCATTGCGTCGGCCATGGACGCAACCTGCTCGCCCGCCTGGGTCGAGCGCGTGTCGACCTGCTCGCGAACCCGCTCGCCGACCTGGCCGCGGACCTGTCCGGCGCCCTCTCGCACCTTCGCCTGTACCTGCTCGGACGTCTCCCGCGCCTTCTCCTTCGCCTGCTCGCCGGTAGACGTCCCGCCCGACCCGCCGTAGCGGTCGGCCGGACCACCAAGCTCTGTCATTGCCCCTCCTCCGCACTCGTTAGCCCGCCCTCGCTACCCGCCGCCGCGGATCGGAAACGCACCGGCTCCTCACTCGGCTCGTCGCCCTTCCGGCTCGGAGGACGGGCACGAAAAAGGCCCTCAGCGCGGGCCGCGAGCTGCCTGACGAGGCGCCTCCCGGCGCGGAGCGTCCGTCTAGCCGGCGCGCACGTCCTCGCAGCCGCCACCCTCCCAGTAGTCGGCGGCGGAATCGACCCAGGCGATGTCGTGCCCCGGGCCGCAGACGACGACGTCGAGGCCGCCGTCCTGGGCGAGCACGACGTCGGCGCCGTCGCCGCCGTACATCGCATCGACGCCGCGGCCGCCGTCGAGGATGTCGCGACCCGAGCCGCCCGACAGGAGGTCGCGGTCGCGCTGCCCGAAGAGGGTGTCGGGCCCCGCCCGCCCGTAGAGCTCGTCGTTCCCGGCCCGGCCGTGGAAGGTATCGCGGTGCGCGTGGCCGAAGCGCACGTCGGGGCCCGAGGTCCCGGTCCACGCCACATCGTGGGCGACCGCAGGCGCGGCGAGGGCGAGAGCCGCCGCCGACGCCACGATCGCGCTCGGGAATCGCCTCACGCCGTCGATGGTAGTCGGCGCGCGGACAGATGAAAAGCGCCGCCCCAGCCGGCGCCTTCCGAGTCCCCGGGCCGCCTCGATCTCGCACCCCGTCCAGTGAGGTCCGGCACGCAAGCCCGCGGATGCGGGCTTCTGACAGCTCCCCGGGCTGGACTCGAACCAGCAACCCTCCGGTTAACAGCCGGATGCTCTGCCAATTGAGCTACCGGGGATCGCTCGGCCGCCGAAGTGTAGCGAAGGCTATGCCGAGACCTTCCGGAGCGCGTCCTGGATCTTCGTCAGGACCCCCTGGAGCTCGACGGTGCGCGCAAGATCGTCGCCGC
>DATAAQ010000121.1:0-25226 GCA_036260055.1 Gaiellaceae bacterium
GACCGCCGCCGCCGTCGCGAATGCGATCCGCGACGCGACCGGCGCGGACGTGCGGTCGCTGCCCATCGACCGCGAGGAGATGCTGCGTGCGCTCAGGGACCGCGAGCGCGCTCTCGCTGGCCACGCCGGCTAGCCTCGACGACGTCCGGGGCGTGCCGCTCGCCGGCGGCACCGACCTCGTGCCGCTCCTCCGCGACGGGCTCGTCGAGGCGGACGCGCTCGCCGACGTCCGGGAGCTCCTCCCACGCGGCGTGGAGGGCGAGCGTATCGGCGCCGGGACGACGCTGGCCGACCTCGAGCGCTCGCCGGACGTCCCGCAAGCGCTCCGCGAGGCGTGCCGCCTGGCCGCCTCGCCGCAGCTTCGGAACATGGGCACGCTCGGCGGGAACCTCCTCCAGGCGACGCGCTGCTGGTACTGGCGGCTCGCGTACCCGTGCTATCTGCACGGCGGCGAGCGCTGTCACGCCCGCGAGGGCGAGCACCGCGAGCACGCCGTCTTCGCCAACGAGCCGTGTGCCTCGGCCCATCCCTCGGACCCCGCCGCCGCCCTCCTGGCGCTCGAGGCGACCGTCGTCACCGATCGCCGCCGGCTCCCGCTTTCCGGCCTCTACCGGCTCCCGACGGGCGACGACCGCTCCCTCACGACCCTCGGGCCGGGAGAGCTCATCCTCCACGTGGAGGTCGGACGCCCCGAGGCGAGCACGTACCTGAAGTCGATGGAGCGGCAGCGGTTCAGCTTCCCGCTCGTCGGCGTCGCGGCGGCGCGCTTCGGGGACGGGGTCAGGCTCGCGCTCTCCGGCGTCGCGCCCATCCCGTGGCAGCTCGAGCGGCCGGACGACCTCGACCGCGCGACACCACTTCCCGGCAACGCGTACAAGCTCGACATCACGCGAGCCCTCGTCCGCCGCGCCCTCGAAGCCGTCGGCCGCTGAGGACGTGTCGGTAGGAGCGGTCGTGCTCGCGGCCGGAGCGGGGAGCCGGTTCGGCGGCCCGAAGCAGCGGCTCCTCCTCCCGCGGGTGCTCGAGCGGCTCGGGCGGACGTCGGTCGACGAGGTCGTCGTCGTCGCGGGCGCGTACCCGCTCGAGCCCCGGGAGGGCGCCCGCGTCGTCGAGTGCCCGGCGTGGGAGCTCGGCCCGGGGGCGTCGCTGCGCTGCGGCCTCGCCGCGCTCGGTCCGGACGCCGAGGAGGCGGTCGTCGTGCTCGCCGACGGCCCGCGGCTCGCCCCCGAGGCCGTCGAGCGCGTGCTCGCGGTCCGGCGCGCGAGCGGCGCCGACCTGGTGGCGGCCAGCTACGCCGGGGGGCGCGGGCACCCGCTCGTGCTCGCCCGCGCCCTCTGGGATGCCGTTCCCGACGAGGGTCTCCGCGGGCTGGCTCCGCTACTCGTGCCCTGCGACGACCTCGGCGCGCCAGGCGACGTCGACCGAAGGGAGGACCCCGCCTGAGGCGGCGCCTGACCCGGCCGGCGCTCCTCATCCCGGCGGCCGTCGTCCTCTCGCTCGCCGCCGGCGTGGGCTACGCCGTCTGGGAGCGCCTCGACACGTCGGCGCTCGAGGCGAACGACCGCCTCCTCGACGAGCTCCCCGACCTTCCGGGGGCGCGCGAGGTCGACAGGCGCTCGCAGACGTTCTCGGGAGAGGGCGGCCTGCCACTCCCGGAAGGCCTCGTGACGACGGCGCTCTTCACGCCGCCCGGCGACGCCACGCAGGCGGAGGTGGTCGACTTCTACGTCTCCCGCCTGCAGACCTGGGACGCGGAGACGACCGCAGTGGGAAGAGCGCTGCGCGTCGAGTTCACGCGGGGCGACGACTGCCTCCTCCTCATGACGAACGGGATGGCGCCCGAGGAGGCGCGGGACCGCACGTTCGCCGTGGCGGCGACGAGCGAGGAGGACGCGTGCGGCCGGCAAGAAGAGCCTTGAGCGCGCGCGCCTCCTGCCGATGAAGAAGGCAGGGTTGACCGAGCCGCCTGCCGAACTCTGAGGACCGCGATGGAAGCGCACGTCGAGACGTCACCGCTCGTGGCCGCCCGCCTGCGCCGCAGGCTGACGCTGGAGGAGGCGGCGGCGCGGGCGAACCTCGACGTCGCAGCCGTGAAGTCGCTGGAGGAGTGCCGCACGTACGTCTTCCCCTCCACCGCCGACGCCATCGCTGCGGCGGTCGTCTACGCCGCGTCGCTCGGGATCACGCCGCGCGAGGCGCGCGAGCTGGCCGGGCTCCCGACGGGCTCGCTCGCCGAGAGGTGGTCGCTGCGCCGCTGGTCCTACGTGCTCGGCTTTCTCGTCGCCGTGGCAGCGTTCGTCCTCTTCGTCCTGCGCCCGCAGATCCCGCCGTCCGCGCCCCCCGCGGCGGCGCCCCCCTCGGCCAAGCCGGCTCCCGCCGCGGCGCCGCTCCCCGAGCGCTGGGAGATCCAGGTGGACGTCTTCAACGGCAGCGGCCGGGGGAACGCCGCCGCCGGGCTTGCGAACCGGATCGCCGGGCTCGCCTACAGGATCGGGGACGTCCGGAACGCCGGCCGGAGGGACTACCGGGACACGCGCGTCTACTACCCGCCCGGGGCGGAGACGATCGCCGCACGCCTCGCCGGCGAGCTCGGCGTCAAGACGGCGGCCCTACCCGGGGGCGACGACAAACGGCGCCTCGTCGTCATCGTCGGGCGCGACTAGCCGCGGCCGGCTAGAGCGGCGTCCGCAGCGAGGCGAGCCTCGCCTTCAGCTCGGGCGGCATCGGCTCGTCGCAGCAGCGCCGCACGAACCGCCTCAGGTCTTCCTCGAAGCGGTAACGCTTGCTGCAGTACCCGCACTCGTCGAGATGCGCCTCCGCCTCTCGGCGCTCGGCCTCGTCGAGGTCCCGGTCGAGGTACGGCTGGAGCATCTCCTCGCACTTCTCGCAGACGCTCTCGAAGCCCATCACGCCTCCTCCCCCACGGCGACCTCCGCGAGCTGGCCCTTGAGGATCCGCCGTCCCCGGTGCAGTCGCGACATGACCGTGCCGATCGGCACGTCGAGGATCTGCGCCGCCTCCGCGTAGGAGAAGTCGCCGATATCGACGAGGACGATCACGTCCCGGAAGTCGTGGGGCACCGCCGCGAGGGCCTGGACGACGCCGTCCTGCGAGAGCCTCTCGACGATCCGCTCCTCGTCGTCGTCACCGGTCGCCTCCTCGAGCCTGTTGTAGAGGTAGTAGTCGCCCTCCTCCATCGGCTGCGTCGCCGGCGTCCGCTGCTCGCGACGCCCGCGGTCGATGTTGAGGTTGGTGAGGATGCGCATGAGCCACGCACGGAGGTTCGTCCCGGGCGTGTACGAGCGCCAGCTGCGGAAGGCGCGCGCGTACGTGTCCTGGACGAGGTCCTCGGCTTCCTCGCGCGAGGGAACGAGGCGGCGGGCTACGCGGTACACCTGGTCAGACAGTTCGAGTGCCTCCTCCTCGAAGCGAACACGGTCACGCGCGTCCTCCGCGAGCCTGCGGGCGTTTGTCTCGGGCTCCGCCATCGGCCCGGACACTAGCAACCAAACGCCCTGGAAACCCCGGCTATTCCGGCACGGGCCGGAAGCCGGCGCGCTCGAGCGCGGCGACGATCGTCTCGCGCTGCACCCGCTCGTCGTCCCAGGCCAGGCTGAGCTCACCGACGAGGTTCGCGTGCGCCGACTCGAGCCCGTCGAGCTTGCCCAGAGCGCCGCCCAGCCGCATGACGCACCGCTCGCAGCGGATGCCGGACACGTGCATCGTCTCGGAGCGGAGCGCCATCAGAGGCCATCGTACGTGAGCGCGACCAGGTGCCCGCAGAGCGCAGGGAGACCGTCGCGGCGCCCGACCTCGAGCTGCTCGCCCGCCTGGTCGAGCTCCCCGAGGCGGCCGGCGGCCTCGGTCGCGCCGAGCCGCGCGGCCAGCTCGGCGAGGAGCTCGGGAACGGCGACGAGCCGCTCCTCCGCCGGGTGGACGAGCTCGGCGGCCGCCCCGAAGCGGAGCGCCGCCCACCGGTTCTGGGCGTAGACGCCCCGGTCGGCCGGCGCCGCGGGCGGCGAGCCGGCCACGAGCGCCCGCACGAGCGCGGCGAGCGCGGCCGTCGTCGCGAGCCGGGTCGGCTGGTCGGGCATCCGCACCTCCAGCGTCCCGTAGCGCGGATGCGGACGGACGTCCCACCAGATCCGCGTGATCTGGTCGGCGAGGCCGAGCTCGACGAGCCGCTCCGCGAAGCGCTCCCAGTCCGCGTAGGCGCCGAAGGGGGGAGGCGCGCCGCTCCTCGGCAGGAGCGTCAGGATCTCCGCGCGGGTGGAGGCGAGGCCCGTCTCCCGACCGGCCGCGTACGGCGAGTTCGCGGAGACGGCGAGGACGAGGGGGAGCCAGGGGAGCACGGCGTCCAGCCGCTCCATGCACTCGGCCGGGCTCGCCACGCCGACGTGGACGTGGAGCCCGGAGCAGTACTGCCGCCGCGCCGCGGAGCCCGCGTAGTCGACGAAGGCAAGGTAGCCGGGGTCCTGCGTGACGGGCTCGTCCTCCGAGACGGCCGTCGGCCACGTCCCCGCAGCCGCGAGCACGACCCCCGCCTCGCGCGCCCGCCGCCCGGCTTCCGCGCGGAGGTCCGCAAGCTCGGAGACGGCCTCGTCGACGTCGCGGCAGATGCCGGTGTTGAGCTCCACGACCGAGGCGAAGAGCTCGGCCTTGAAGCGGACGCCGTCGAGCAGCTCGGGCGGGACGGGCCGCGGCGCGAGCGTCTCGGCGTCGACGACGAAGAGCTCCTCCTCGAGGCCGACGGACCAGCGGCTCGAGCGGCCGAAGGCGTGCGGGATCGCCATGGCGCCCAAGTGTGCAGGAAAGGAGGTGGCCGGAGGCCCGGGCAGGCAGGGCGGGCCTCCGACCGATCAGCCCCTGGGGGGAGGGGCCGCGGGCGCCCTAGCCGGCTGAATCGCTCGGCCGGCGCCCAAGGGTGACGCTCACAGTTCGCTTCGAGTCGCCCCGGTGGATTTCGAGCGTGAGCGCATCGCCCGGGTTCTTGGACATGACGATGCTGCTCAGGTCCTCCGGGTCGGCGACCTTCTCGCCGTCGGCACGGGTGACGATGTCGCCCCCGAGCACGTAGCTGACGCCGTCGACGACGACCTGCTGGTTGCCGCCCCGAAGGCCCGCGTCGGCGGCCGGGCTGCCGGGCCGGACGGAGGCGATCAGCGCTCCCTCGCTGACCGGCAGGCGGAAGGTCTCGTAGAGCGTCTGGTCGACCGGGAGCATCTCGACGCCGAGCCACGCGTGCTCGACCTTGCCGTCCTCGATGATCTGCGAGACGACCTCCCGCACGGTGTTGATCGGGACGGCGAAGCCGATGCCGACGTTCCCGCTGCCGCTCTCGTCGGTCTCGATCTGCGAGTTGACGCCGATCACCTCGCCGAGGGAGTCGAGGAGAGGCCCGCCCGAGTTCCCCTGGTTGATGGGCGCGTCCGTCTGGATCGCCTGCTCGATCGTGAACCCGTCCGGCGCCGTGATCTCGCGCTGGAGCGCGCTCACGATGCCCGCCGTGACGGTGCGCTCGAGTCCGAAGGGGTTCCCGATGGCGACGACCGCGTCCCCGACGCGCACGGCGTCCGAGTCGCCGAGCGGGAGAGGCGTGAGCGCCCGGGCCTGCGCGTCGATCTTGAGGACGGCGATGTCGGTGGAGGGGTCGGCCCCGACGATTCTCGCCGGGACGCGGTCGTCGCCCGAGAAGTTCACCTCGACCTCCTCGGCTCCCTCGACGACGTGGAAGTTCGTGACGATGTGGCCGGCCTTGTCGATGACGAAGCCGGAGCCGAGGGAGCGGGCGCGCTGGGCGCCGAAGAACGGATCGCGCGAGACGACGGACGTCGACGTCACCTGGACGACGCCCGGACCCGCCGCGTCGTAGATCTCCTGAATCGATCTCGCGTCGTCGCTCCCCGCGAAGGAGGGCGGCGCCGAGGCGGCGGACTGCTCGACGGTCGTGACGACGGTCGCCGTCCCGTCGTCGAGCGCCGCGCCGATGCCGACGGCCGCGCCGCCACCGAGCGCCGCCGCGGCGACGAGCGCCCCGGCCCGGGTGAGGAGGGAAGGCATGACCCCGTTATAGCCCGGCCTTCGTGAACCTCCCGTTGCGCCCGGTTAAGCGCTGGTTAAGCGGCTACAGTCGCGGCGGGCCCGTCACGCGAGGAGAGGAGGCCGCATGGCGACCGAGCGGTACGCCGAGGTCACTTGGCAGGGGAGCCTGCTGGAAGGCAGCGGCACGATCGAACGCGTGGGGAGCGGCGCCTTCGGGCCGCTCGACGTCACGTGGACGTCACGCGCGGAGCGGCCCGACGAGCACACGAGCCCGGAGGAGCTCATCGCCGCCGCGCACGCCGCGTGCTTCTCGATGGCCCTCTCCCACGAGCTCGCCGGGGCGGGCAGCGCGCCCGAGCGGCTCGCCACGAGCGCGACCGTGACGTTCGTCGCCGGAACGGGCATCACGAAGATCGCGCTCGCCGTTCGCGGCCGCGTCCCCGGCTTCGACGAGGACGGCTTCCGCCGGGCGGCCGAAGCGGCGAAGGACGCGTGCCCGGTCTCGCAGGCGCTCGCCGGCGTCGGCGAGATCGCGGTCGCGGCCACGCTCGAGGCGTAGAACCCGCACGCTGTAGGATCGGGCGGTGTGGAGTCGCCCGCTCCTGTACGAGCGCCTCACGTGGCCTGAGGTTCGACGGGCGGCCGGCGAGGAGCGCGTCTGCCTCGTTCCCGTGGCGACGCTGGAGGACCACGGACCGCACCTGCCGATCGACACCGACCTGCGGATCACGGCAGAGATCTGCCGCCGAACCGCGGAGGCGGCGCCCGCCGAGGTCGTGCTGCTGCCCGCCATTCCGCACGGCTACTCGCCCCACCACATGGACTTCCCGGGCCCGATCACGATCGCCTGGGACACCTTCACGCGCTACTGCAAGGACGTGGGCACCTCGCTCGCCCGCCACGGCTTCCGCCGCATCCTCTATCTGAACGGGCACGGGTCGAACCAGAACCTCGTCGAGACGGCCGCCCGCCTCGTCGGAGTGGAGCACCCGGGCGTCCTCGCAGCCGCCGCCTTCTACCTCTCCGGGCCGGAGGCCCTCGCGGCCGTGAACGAGGTCCGCGACTCCGAGCGCGGTGGGATGGGGCACGCCTGCGAGCTCGAGACCTCGATCTACCTCGCCATCGAGCCCGACGCGGTCGCCATGGAGCGCGCGGTCGACGAGCGCGGCTACCCGGCCGGCGACCACGCGTTCATGGACTGGGCCGACGGCCCGCTCAAGCTCATGCCCTGGTGGTCGTCGTTCTCGCGCACCGGCGTCCAGGGGGACGCGACCAGGGCGACGGCCGCCAAGGGCGAAGCCCTGCTCGACGCGGCCGTCCGCGAGTGCGTCGGCTTCGTCAGGGAGCTCCTGCGGAAGCCGCTGCCCGAGCGGGGCGAGCCGCAGGAGGCGCTGTGAGCGAGCCGATCCCGCTGCTCCGCGTCGCCGGCTCCCACCGGGAGGTGGGGGAGCAGATCGGCCGCGCGACGGCCGCGACTGTTCGGCGCTTCGCCGCCGCGCTCCACGACGCCGGGCTCGTGCACCGCTACCGCGCGGTCACCGCCGAGCACCTTCCTTGGGTCGTCGAAGAGCTCGACGGCGTCGCCGCGGGCGCGGACGCCGACCCGGAGGCGGTCTTCGCGGCGTCGATCGAGGAGCTCGCGGAGGCTCCCGTGGGCTGCTCCGACCTCGTGGCACTCGGCGAGGCGTCGGAGGACGGCCACGTCCTCGTCGCGCACAACAACGACCTGGACGCGGAGGACGAGCAGGATCTCGTCGCGATCGAGTGGCGAGTCTCGGGGGAGCCGACCGTGTTCACGCTCGGGAACGGCCCCTGGATCAGCGTCGGCTGGAACGACGCGGGGCTCTCCGTCACGGGCAACGAGCTGACCCCGAACGACGAGCGAGTCGGCATCCCGCGCCTCCTCCAGATGCGCGACGTGCTGACGCGGCGGACGCTCGCGGAGGCGGCCGAGGCCGTCCTCCACCCCGCGCGCGCGAGCTCGTACAACTGGGTGCTCGCGCACTCCTCGGGGGAGGCGATCGACCTCGAGGGCTCCGCGACCGCGGCGGGCGAGACGGAGCCGCGGGAAGGCGTCCTCGTGCACGCGAACCACTACGAGCATCCGGCGATGAAGCGCTTCGAGGGACGTGCCCGCCTCGACGGCTCGGCGGCGCGGTCCTGCCGGGCGGCCGAGCTCCTGGCCGGGCGCGACGGGCCGGTGACGGCCGCATGGCTGCGGGAGGCGCTCTCCGACCACGAGAACGCGCCCGACTCCCTCTGCAGGCACGGCGACGACGAGGGCGTCAAGACGGTGTTCTGGTGCGTCGCGGACGTCACCGCCGGAGAGATCGTCTACGGGCGCGGGAACCCCTGCCGCTCGGAGGCCCAGACCTACCGCTTCCGCGGATGACGGAAGCCACGCTCTTCGCCCGGCCGCTTCCGGAGGGCGGCACGATCGGCGTCGCCGCGCCCGCGAGCGGGTTCGAGAACCGCTCGGAGGTGTTGCGGGGCGTCGAGTGGTGGGAGTCCCAGGGCTACCGCGTGAAGCTCGGCGAGCACGTCTTCGCCCGCGACGACTACGTGGCGGGCGACGAGCGCGACCGCGCCGCCGACCTCGCGGCCATGTTCGCCGACCCCGAGGTGGACGTCGTCCAGTGCCTCCAGGGCGGCTACGGCTCGGCCCAGACGATCCCGTACCTCGACTTCGACCTCCTGGCGGACAACCCGAAGGCCTTCCTCGGCTACTCGGACATCACGGCGCTCCACGTCGCCATCCGGCAACGCACCGGCCTCGCGACGTTCTACGCGTACGGGCTCGTGGGCATGGGCGACAAGGAGAGCTCCGCCTTCACCCGCGCGCGCCTCCTGGACGTCCTGCGCGGCGGCGGCGCAGGCGAGGTACCGCGCGACCCCGACGACCCCTACGTGCGCGCCCTCGCCGGCGGGCGGGTGACGGCCCCGCTCGCGGGGGGCTGCCTCTGGCTCCTCCTCCAGACGCTCGGGACGCCGTGGGAGGTGGAGCTCGACGGCACGATCCTCTTCTTCGAGGACTACGACGCGCCGCCCTGGTACGTGGACGGGATGCTCACGCAGCTCGGGCACGCGGGCAAACTCGCCGACGTCCGCGGAGTCGTAGTGGGAGACATGGAGCGGTGCGACTGGCGCGAGACCAGGCCCGAGTGGCCGAGGACGAGGTCGATCGAGGACGTGCTGGAGAAGCATCTGGAGCCGCTGGGCGTTCCCGTGCTATACAAGCTTCCCTTGGGGCACGGAAAGCACTTGGCGGCCATCCCGCTCGGGGTGACGGCGACGCTCGACGCCGACGCCCGCACGCTGACGCTCGAGCACCCAGGACTCACTACCGGGGGAGAGGGAGGAGCACGATGACGAAGCGCGCCCTGTGGGCGGCCGCGATCCTGGCCGTCCTCTTCGCCGTCGCCGGGTGCGGCGGCTCCGACGACGGGGACGGCGAGGCGACCCCAACCGGGAGGGAGGACGGAGGCGGCGAGGTCGTCAAGGGCGGCATCCTCCGGATCGGCACCACCGGCGAGATCGACTCGATCAACCCGTTCGTCGCCTTCAACGCCGAGTCGTACCAGGCGTTCGTCATCGAGTATCCGCTGCTCGTGCAGTACAGCCCCGAGTTCGAGTGGGAGGGCGACTGGGCGGAGAGCTGGGAGACGTCCGAGGACGGCCTCACATGGACGTTCCACCTCAGGGAGGGCCAGTGGTCGGACGGCCGGCCGCTCACCGCGGAGGACGCCGTGTGGACGGGCGAGACCGTCCTCAAGTACAAGGACGGGCCGACGTCGATCCTCGCCCCCTTCCTCTCGCACGTGAAGAGCCTCGAGGCGCCCGACCCGCAGACGCTCGTGATCACGTACGAGCGGCCCGTCGGCAACGTTCTCCCGCAGCTGCAGCAGTTCTTCATCCTGCCCAAGCACGTCTGGCAGGAGCACGTCGGCAACAACGGCCGGGGCCTCAAGGCGTGGAACCTCCAGGACGACCTCCCCGTCGTCGGAGCGGGCCCCTTCGTCATCACGAAGTACGACAAGAAGGGCACGACGATCTTCGAGAAGAACCCGAGCTACTACGGGCCCGAGCCGAACGTCGACGCGGTCGGCTACCAGCACTTCGAGAACGAGGACGCCCTTCTCGCCTCCTTCGAGGCGGGCGAGCTCGACTTCCTCGAGGAGGTGCCGCCGAACGCGATCTCCAACCTCGAGGCGAACGACGACGTCGTCGTCTCGAACGTCGAGAGCACCGACACGAAGAACTTCATCTTCAACTCGAACCCCGACAAGCCGAGGAACCGGGAGCTCCTCGACCCGCGGGTTCGCGAGGCGTTCGAGCACGCGATCGACCGCGAGGAGATCGCGGAAGTCGTCTACGCCGGCTTCGCGGAGCCCGTCGCGAGCATCGTCGCCCCGCAGACGGGGGAGTGGATGAACCCCGAGATCGAGCCGCTCCCGTACGACATCGAGAGAGCCAACCAGATCCTCGACGAGGCGGGCTACGAGCGCGGCCCGGACGGCGTCCGCCGGGACGACGAGGGCGAGCGGATGGCGTACGAGGTGATCACGCCGACCGGCGTCCAGGGCGTCCAGCGCTCCTTCGAGATCATCCAGCGCGGCCTCGAGCAGATCGGCATCGAGGTGAAGCCGAAGGCGCTCGACGACACGACCGCCTTCGAGGAGATCCTGAAGCCGGACGGCAAGTACGAGTCGTTCGACCTCGCGATGTGGAGCTGGGTCGGCTACCTCGACCCCGACTTCGTCCTCTCGGTGACGACGTGCGACCAGTGGGGCGGCTGGAGCGACACCGGCTACTGCAACGAGGAGTACGACCGGCTCTACCAGCGGCAGGGGGTCACCGTCGATCAGGAGGAGCGCAAGCAGATCGTCTGGGACATGCAGGAGATCCATGCCCGGGACCGCCCCTACATCCACCTCGTCACGCTCGACTACATCACGGCGTGGCGACAGGGCTGGGACGGGTTCCGCCCCGACCTGATCGCCTACTCGAAGCTCCCCTGGATCGAGCCGCACAGGACGGAGGGCTAGCGCCGGACCGGGGGCCGAAGCGGCGCGGACGAGAGCGGAGGCCGTGACAGGCGCCGACTACGTCATCAAGCGGACCGTGTTCGCCCTGATGACCGTGCTCGTCGCCGTCACGCTCAACTTCGTCCTCTTCCGCGCCGCGCCGGGCGACGCGACGTCCAGCCTCCGCGCCTGCCGGAACTGCACGCCCGAGTTCCGCGAGGCGCTTCACCGTGAGCTCGGCCTCGACAAGCCGAAGCTCGAGCAGTACTGGATCTACATCGGCGACCTCGCCCAGGGAGACCTCGGGCTCTCGTTCGTCAGCCGCCAGCCCGTCTGGGACGAGCTTCGACAGCCGATCCTGAACACGCTCCCGATGGTCGGGCTCGGCTACGTCATCGCCATGGTCCTCGGCGTCGTCGTCGGCGTCGTGGCGGCCTGGCGGCGCGGGACGTTCCTCGACTGGGGCGGCGTCTCCACGTCGCTCTTCTTCTACGCCATGCCCCAGCAGTGGTTCGGGCTCATGCTGCTCATCCTGTTCGCGGGGAGCCTTCCGGCCTCCGGCATCGCCGACCCGTTCATCGAGTTCACCGACCCCTCGTGGTGGGAGGTCGTCGTCGACCGGCTCGAGCACATGATCCTCCCCTCGGCCACGCTCGGCCTCGTCCTCTTCGGGCAGTACGCGCTCATCGTCCGCTCCTCGATGCTCGAGGCGCTCGGCGAGGACTACGTCATGACCGCGCGCGCGAAGGGCCTCTCGAGCTTCGGCATCGTCCGCCGCCACGCGCTGCGGACGTCGCTCCTCCCGATCGTGACGCTCGCGGCGCTCACGTTCGGCTTCGTCATCGGCGGCGACATCCTCGTCGAGGCGGTCTTCTCCTACCCCGGGATCGGCCTCGCGACGTACGAGGCGGTCTTCGACCGCGACTACCCCATCCTCCAGGGGTCGTTCCTGCTCCTGACCCTCTCGGTGATCATCGCGAACTTCGCCGCCGACCTCCTCTACTTCAGGCTCGACCCGCGGATCACGGCATGACGACGGTTCCGGCGCCCGAGCTCCTGACGCGGGAGCCCGACGACTTCGAGGGCCCGCGCCGGCGGCGGCACGTGGTCTGGTCCGTGATCCGGACGCAGCCGCAGGCGGCGATCGGAGCGCTCGTCCTCCTCGCCGTCGTCGTCGTCGCCGTGCTCGCGCCGTGGATCGCCCCCTACGGCGAGCGCGAGAAGGTCGGGGACGTCTTCGAGCCGCCCTCCTCCGAGCACTGGCTCGGGCTCGACGACGCCGGGATCGACATGCTGACGCTCATGCTCCACGGGGCGCGGGTCTCGCTCGTCGTGGGCTTCGCCGCCGCTCTCGTCACGATGCTGATCGGCGGGATGATCGGCCTCCTGGCCGGCTACTTCGGCGGGAAGACGGACGTCGTGCTCATGCGGCTGACGGACTACTTCCTCGTCATCCCGGACATTCCCCTCATGCTCGTCGCGGCGGCCGTCTGGGGCCGGAGCCTGACGAACATCATCCTCATCATCGGCGTCATCTACTGGACGACGACCGCGCGCGTCGTGCGCGCGCAGGTGAAGAGCGTGCGCGAGCGCGTCTACGTCAAGCGGGCGCGCTCCCTCGGGGCGGGTCACACCCGCGTTCTCGTCCGGCACGTGCTCCCGCAGGTTGCGCCTCTCCTCGTCGCGATCACCGTCCTCTCGGTCGCGGTCGCCATCTTCGCGGAGACGGCTATCGCTTTCCTCGGCCTCGGCGACCCGACCTTGACCTCCTGGGGGAAGCTGATCGAGAACGCCTTCTCTCGGAGCGCGATCAGCGTCGACGCGTGGTGGGCCGTCGTGCCGCCCGGGCTCGCCGTCGTTGTCGTCGTCCTCGCCTGCACGATGCTCGGGCGGGCCCTCGAGGACTCGCTCAACCCACGTCTGCGGGTCGGTCACCTCTCGGTGCGACATTTCCGCCTGCGCGGCGCCGGGGGAGGCGAGGCGCGGTGAGCGGCCGGCCCGTCCTCGAGGTCGAGGGGCTGCACGTCTGGTTCGAGCTCGACGGGGGCCGGGAGCTCCACGCCGTCCGCGGCGTCGACCTCGCGCTCGAGGGCGGGGAGCGCCTGGGGCTCGTGGGCGAGTCGGGCTGCGGGAAGACGACGACGATCCTCGCCGTCATGGGGCTCCTCCCTCCGAACGCATCCGTGGCGGGACGCGTGCTCCTCGACGGCGAGGACGTCCTCGCACGCGGAGAGCGGAGCGCCCGGCCGCACCGGTGGCGCGACGTCGCCATGGTCTTCCAGGGGGCGATGAACGCCTTCAACCCGGTGCAGCGGATCGGCGACCAGATCGCCGAGCCGATGGAGCTCCACGGGATCGCCGAGGGCAAGCAGGCTCGCCGGCGCGCCGCCGAGCTTCTCGAGCGGGTCGGGATACCGCCCGCGCGGGCATCCCGCTACCCGCACGAGTTCTCGGGCGGGATGCGCCAGCGGGCGGCGATCGCCATGGCGCTCGCCTGCAACCCGAAGGTGCTCCTCGCGGACGAGCCGACGACGGCGCTCGACGTCATGGTGCAGGCGCAGATCCTCGAGGTCCTGACCGCGCTCGCCGACGACTTCCGCCTGGCCGTCGTCCTCGTCACGCACGACCTCCCGGTCGTGGCGCAGGTCTGCAGCCGCGCCGCCGTCATGTACGCGGGCGAGATCGTGGAGACCGGGCCCGTCGACGCGCTCTACCACGAGCCGCGCCACCCCTACACGCGACTGCTCTACGCGGCCACGCCCGAGCTCCACGGCGCAGGCGAGCTCGCGTCCATCCCCGGGACGCCGCCCCGCCTCGATCGGCCGATGGCCGGCTGCCCCTTCCGGCCGCGCTGCGACAGCGCCTTCGCGCCCTGCGCCGAGGTGCACCCGCCCCTCGACGCCGTCGGGGCCGGCCGGGCGGCCGCCTGCCACCTGAACACGGCCGCGCGCGAGGTCCCGGCATGAGCGCGAACGGCGAGGGGCCGCTGCTCGAGGTCGAGGGCCTCGTCACCCGCTACCCGGTTTCCCGCGGGATCGTCGGGACGCTGAGGGGCCGGCCGCGCGAGTGGGTTCACGCCGTCGAGGGCGTCTCCTTCCGGCTGCGGCGCGGCGAGATGCTCGCGCTCGTCGGCGAGTCGGGCTGCGGGAAGACGACGACCGCCCAGAGCGTCCTCCGCCTCGTCGAGCCCGACGGCGGCGAGATCCGCTTCGACGGAACCGACATCGCGCGGCTCCCGCAGCGGGAGCTGCGCCCCCTCCGGCGACGGATGCAGCTCATCTACCAGGACCCGTACGAGTCGCTCGACCCGCGCTTCCGCGTGCGGACGACCGTCGAGGAGCCCCTCGCCGTCCACGGCGTCGGGCCGCGAACGGAGCGGCGGGCGGAGGCGGCGCGGGCGCTCGAGCTGGCCGGGCTCGCGCCCGCCGAGCTCTACCTCGACCGCTATCCGCACGAGCTCTCCGGCGGCCAGCGGCAGCGGGTGGCGATCGCCGCCAGCCTCGTCCTCCACCCCGATCTCCTCGTCGCGGACGAGCCGGTCTCCATGCTGGACGTGTCCGTGCGCGCTGGGATCCTCGCCCTGCTCGACGACCTCCGCGCCCGCGGTCTGGCCATCCTCATGATCACGCACGACCTCTCGACGGCCGCGCGCTACGCCGATCGGATCGCCGTCATGTACCTCGGCCGCATCGTCGAGGAGGGCCCGGCGCGCGGGATCGTCGACAACGCGCAGCATCCGTACACGCGGGCGCTCCTCTCGGTCGTCCCGCGGCCCGATCCGCGCGAGCGCGTCGCACCGAGGATCCTCAGGGGCGAGACGCCGAACCCGGTCCGCATCCCGTCGGGCTGCCGGTTCCACCCGCGCTGCCCCATGGCCATCGCCGACTGCCGCGACGTCGACCCCGCGCTCACGAGGCCGGCAGCGGCTGCGGCGGAGAGCCACCGCGCGGCCTGCATCCGCGTCTAGCGGCTCCTAGCCGAGGCGGACGAGCACGCGCTCGCCTTCGACGCGCACCGGATAGACGGCGGCTCGCAGCGACGGCTCGTCCACGCACCGGCCCGTCTCGAGGTCGAACTCCCACCCGTGCCAGGGGCAGCGGAGGACGCTCCGGCCGCTGAGGGCGTAGCGGCCGGGCTCGCCGGTCACCCGTTCCTGCACCGTCCCGAGGCAGAGGGGGCCGCCGTGGTGCGGGCAGCGGTTGCGGATGCCGTGGAGGGCGCCGCTCGCGCCGTCGCGGACGACGCCCACCTCGCGGCCGCCGACGCGGGCGACGAGCCGCCCCCGCGCGTCGAGCTCGGCGAGCGAGCCGACGTCCTCCCAGCCGCTCACGCGCGGACGAGGCCGAGCCGCTCCCCGAAGAGCGCCGCCGCGTTGTCGTGGAGGACCCGCCCGCGCCAGGGCTCGGGCAGCCGCTTCAGCATGAACGCGGGATCGTCGAAGTCCCAGTGCGGATAGTCGGAGGCGAAGCAGAGGATGTCGGGCGCGCCGGCCGCCTCGAGGAGCTCGAAGAGGAGCTCGTCCCTTCCGTCCGTGTGCTCGAGGGGCTGGGTCGAGAAGCGGACGTGCTCGCGCGCGACCTCGCTCGGCTTGCGCACGAGCCAGGGGGTGTCCGAGCGGAGCGCCCGCCAGTTCGTGTCCAGCCGCCAGAGAATCCCCGGAAGCCAGGCGAGCCCGCCCTCCATGAGGATCACCCGCAGGCCCGGGAGGCGCTCGAAGGTCCCGTGGACGAGCAGCGAGACGAGGTGCGACATCGTGCTGCAGGCGGATCCGAGCGTGTGCCACTCGATGTAGAAGCTGACCGGCCCGGCGCCGCCCGGCGGGGCGGCGATCCCCATCCCTTCGCCGCCCGTGTGGATGGCGACCGGGAGCCCGTGCTCGGCGGCGACCTCGAAGATCGGCAGGTAGCGCGGGTCGCCGTACGGCCGCTCCGCGCCGCCGACGAGGAGGACCGCGACGAACCGCTCGTCGGCGGCGGCGCGACGGATCTCCGCGGCGGCCGCCGGCGGGTCCTGGGCCGGGCAGAGGATCGAGGCCCGCAGGCGAGGCTCCTCGTCGAGCCAGCGCTCCCGCACCCACTCGTTGTGCGCGCGTGCGAGCGCGGCCGCGCGGTAGGGGCTCGGCATGAGCGAGACGAGGATCGCGTCGTCGCCGTTCAGGACGCCGATCTCGGCGCCGCTCGGGTCGAGGAGCTCCCGGCGCACGGCGTCGACGTCGGCGCCGGGCGGGCGTCCGTCGTGGTCGAGGTCCCGGCGGTACCACGAGCTCGGGTGGGACCACGAGTAGCCCGGGAGACCGTAGTACGGCTGGCTGCGGAACCAGTCGCGCTGGGCCGGCTCCACGTAGGCGAGGAGCTCGTCCGGGTCGCCGATCTGCGGATGGACGTCGCAGTCGATCATCGCCGGCCAAGCCTACGCCTACACGTGGTCGCGCGGAAAGCGGAACGCCCACGTGCGGGCGAAGACGCGGGTGTCGCCCTCATAGGCGTCGAGGGCGGTCGTGACGTGGAACGCCTCGGCGTCGGACGTCATCGTGCTCGCCACCTCGGCGCGCGTCCGCCAGTCACCGCGCGCCATGGCGCTCGTCGCCCGGAAGCGAACGGCGGCGGAGAGCGGATCGCCTTCGACGATCGAGTAGACGGTGTGGCTCGTGTCCTCGGTGAGGAGCTCGATCGGGACGAGGCGCTGCGCGCCGCCCAGGTTCCAGTCGAAGACGAGCTCGACGAGCCCGCCCGCCAGGTCGCGGACGAGCGAGCGCCCCTCGCGCCCGCCGGCGACGGACTCCACCTCGAGCGGAGGCGAGTGCTCGGGCGGCGCGAAGGGGGCGAGCTCCGCGTCGTCCGCGCGCGGAGGCCGCTCGGGGAGCTCGAGCCGGGAGGCCTCCGGGTGGACGGTCAGCGTCACGGGCTCGGGCGAGGGCCAGGCCCACGGCCAGTAGGTCGGCGAGACGGCCAGCCGGATCCTGTGGCCGCGGGGGAAGGAGTGTGCCGCGAAGTCGAGCGGGACGACGACCTGGTAGCGCCGGCCAGGCTCGAGCGGGCTCGGCTCGGCATGACCGTCGCGGTGGCTCAGGTTGAGGAGGCCGCGCGTGACGAGGGCGGAGGTGCCGTCGGGGAAGACGTCGCAGAGGCGGACGGCGACGAGGGCGGCGGGCCGGTCGACCGAGAGCGCGAGGGAGGCGACGGGAAACCCGAGGATCTCGAGCGGCTCGGCGAGCGGGTCGAGGTCGAAGACGAGGGAGACGGCGTCGTCCGGACGCTGGTCGGGCGGGAGGTCGGCCGACTGACCCTCGGCCGTCCACGCGCCCGCTGCGGCCCCGGCGGACTGGACGCCGCGGAGCACGCGGCTCGCGTCGCCGGGCAGCGTCCGGGCCCGCACGGGGCGGTCCGGCGGAGGCCAGGTCGGCTCTCCGACCCAGCGGCCGGGACGCTCCCCGTAGCTCGGCCGCGGCTCGACGGAGTCCTGCATCCAGACCCGCAGCATCGGGCCCTCCATGACGCCGGTGTCGAGATCCTTGAGCCACCGGTCCCACCAGCGCACGCACTCCTGGAGGAACCCGATGCTCGGCCCCGGCGCGGCGTCGTCGGGAAACGCGTGCGCCCAGGGGCCGATCAGGCCCTTCCGCGGGACGGAGAGGCCGGCGAGGAGCCGAGGCACCGCGTTGGTGTACCCGTCGGCGAAGCCGCCGACGGCGTACACGGGGCACTCGATCGCGCCGAAGTCCTCGCAGACGGATCCGTGCCGCCAGTAGTCGTCGCGCCGCTGGTGCGAGAGCCATGCCTCGACGTACGGCGGCGTGCGCTCGAGCCGCTCCAGCCAGACGTCGCGCCAGCCGTCCCCGACGAGCCGCGGGTCGGGCGGCCGCGCGTTCCACGTGAGCATGGACGAGGCCCAGTGGAGCATGTCGAGCGCGAGCACGCAGCCGCCCCGGTAGTGGACGTCGTCCGCATAGCGGTCGTCGGTCGAGCACAGCGTCATGATCGCCCGGAGGGCGGGGGGCCGGCGGGCGGCGACCTGGAGCGAGTTGAAGCCGCCCCAGGAGATGCCCCACATCCCGACCGCTCCCGTGCACCAGGGCTGCTCCGCGAGCCAGGCGATCACCTCGAGGGCGTCGTCCTGCTCCTGCTCCAGGTACTCGTCGAGGAGGATGCCGTCCGACTCGCCCGTGCCTCGGAGGTCGACGCGCACCGTCGCGTAGCCGAAGCCGGCGACGTACGGCTGGCGCCGCGCGTCCCGTACGACGGTCCCGTCGTTCTTGCGGTACGGCAGGTACTCGAGGATCGCCGGCACGGGATCCCGCTCGGCGTCGTCCGGGAGCCAGATGCGGGCCGCGAGCCGGGTGCCGTCGCCGAGGGGGATCCAGGCGTGCTCGATCTCGCGGACGCGCCGCGGAAACTCCGCCCGCGTCGTCACTAGGTCTCGACGGGCTCGAAGACGAGCCGCTCGCGCCGGTACGGGAGCGGCACCGAGGGATCCGGCGAGTCGATCTCCCGGGCGAGGCGGTGCCCGTCGAAGATCGCCTCGGCCGTGATCCGCGGCGCGACGCAGTCCCCGATCCTGTAGAGGGCCTCGACGCCCTCCGCGCGGAGCTCGTCCTCGTCCGCCTTGAGCTCGAGGTAGAGCTCCTCGTTCGAGAGCCGCTGGGTCGCGAGGACGACCGCGTCCGCCTCGAGCTCGAGCTCGCGACCGAGCTCGTCCGTGGCCGTCAGCCGCCCCGGCTCGACGCCCGTGAGGACGAGGCCGGCCCGCTGGCCGATCCCGAGCTCGTGGAGGCGGCGGCGGAGAAGCGGTCCTTCGAGCGTCTCGTCGCAGACCGGAGCGATCTTGTCGAGGCAGCTGACGAGCTCGACGGCGAAGCCGTCGCCCGCGAGCTTCTCGGCGAGTCCAGCCGCCGTGAAGTACCCCTCCCCGTCGTAGACGACCACGCGCTCGCCGGGCGGAATCTTCCCCGAGAGCATCACCTGCTCGGGCGTGAGCACATGGGGCAGGGAGGCGTCCGCGCCCGGGACGGGCTCGTGCGTCAGGTACGTGAGCCCGTCCGTCGCCCAGCGGGCGCCGGTGGCGACGACGACGATCTCGGCCCCGTACTCGCGCACGTCCTGGGCGCTCAGGCGCGCGCCCGTGAGGACCTCCACGTTCGCGAGCTTCGAGAGCTGCACCGCTCGCCAGTTGAGGACGCGGCCCCACTCGCCGAGACCGGGGAGCCGCGGCACCCAGCGCATGTGCCCGCCGATCTCCGCCTCCGCCTCGACGACGTGGACGCGGCGGAAGCCGCGCTTCCCGAGCACGATCGCGCACTCCAGCCCGGCGGGCCCGGCCCCGACGACCAGGACGTCGCGGTCGGCGTTCTCCGCCCGCTCGAAGCGTTCGGGATGCCACGCGCGCCGGTACTCCTCCCCGGCCGTCGCGTTCTGCGTGCAGCCGATGTGGTTGCCCCACTCCGCCTTCATGACGCAGACGTTGCAGCCGATGCACTCGCGGATCTCGCCGTAGAGGCCCTCCTCGACCTTCTTGGGCAGGAAGGGATCGGAGATGGAGGGCCGCGCGGCCCCGATCAGATCCCAGGCGCCGCTCCTGACGATCTCCGCCATCCGGTCGGGGTTCGTCAACCGTCCCACCCCGACGATCGGCTTCGCGGTCGCCTCGCGCACGCGCCCGGTCCACTCGAGCTGGTATCCCTCGGGGAAGAAGCGGGAGGCGCCGGAGTCCTTCGACCACTCGGTGATCGAGCCGACATTCACGTCCCAGAGGTCGACGAGCGCGTCGGCGAGCCGGACGAACGCGAGCCCCTCGTCGAGCTCGACTCCGGCGGGGCCGAGCGCCTCGACGCAGAGGCGGACGGCGATCGCGCAGTCGTCCCCGATCGCCTCGCGGACGAGCTCGAGCGTCTCCAGCCAGAAGCGGGCGCGGTTCTCGAGGGAGCCGCCGTACTCGTCGGTGCGCCGGTTGTAGAACGGCGAGAGGAACTGCAGCGGCAGGTAGCTGTGGCCTCCGTAGACGTAGACGATGTCGAAGCCTGCGTCCCGCGCGGCCCGCGCCGCGCGCACCCAGTCCGCCTGGACGCGACGGACGTCCTCCTTCTCCATCGTCTTCGGGACGACGAAGTGGTCGTAGTCGCTCGCGAGCTGGGACGGCGCGACCGCCGGCACGCGCGCCTCCCGGGCGCGGGCGTGGGCGCCGCCGTGCGTGAGCTCGATCCCGGCGAGCGAGTCGAAGCGGTGTGCCTCGTCGCAGAGGAGCGAGAGGTTCCTGAGATCGTCCTCGTCCCAGAAGCGCGTGGAGACGACCGGCCAGAAGTCGGAGTCGACGCTGACGAGCGCCTCCTCGGTGCAGACCGCGGCCCAGCCGCCCTCGGCCTTCATGCCGCGGAAGCGAGCCTGCGAGCCCGGCTTCTCGCTCCCGAAGCCCGTGCAGTGGGGCACCTGGTAGAAGCGGTTCCGCAGGGTCTTCGGCCCGATCCGCACCGGCTCGAAGAGGATGTCGTGGCGGGGATCGCGGGGCATCGACCGGGATAGGATCGCGCCTGTGGCGCAGGCGGTCAAAGCACGTACCGGCGGGCACCTCGTGGCGGAGACGTTAGGGACGCTCGGGGCCGAGGTCTGCGTCGGCGTCCCGGGCGTCCACGCGCTCGCCGTCTGGGAGGGCCTGCGGGCGACCGGGATCCGGACCGTCGCGTTCAGAACGGAGCTGGACGCGGGCTTCGCGGCCGACGGCTACGCCCGCGCCGGCGGGCGGCCGGCGCCGCTCCTCCTCTCCACCGGGCCCGGCGCGCTGATCTCGCTCGCGGCGCTCATGGAGGCGGCGAGCGCGCACGTCCCCGTGGTCGCGGTCGCGAGCCAGATCCCGAGCGGCCTCATCGGGGCGGGCCGGGGCTACCTGCACGAGCTCCGCGACCAGCCGGCCTCGTTCGCGCCCGTCGTCAAGTGGGCCGCGCGCGCGGAGAGCGCCGAGGCCGTCCCCGAGCTCCTCGCCCGCGCGTGGCGCACGGCGCTCGCCCCTCCGCCGGGGCCCGTGTTCGTCGAGATCCCGGTCGACCACCTGACGGGCGCGACCGACGCCCCGGTCGGCGACCTGGTCGGGGAGCCGCCGCCGGCGCCCGTGCCCGACGTGAGCGAGGCGGTCCAGGTCCTCGCGGGGGCGGAGCGCCCCGTCGTCTGGGCGGGCGGCGGCGTCCTCCGCTCCGGCGCCTGGGACCAGCTGGCCGAGCTCGCCCGCCGCCTCGACGCCCCCGTGGCGACGACGTACATGGGCAAGGGCGCCTTCCCCGAGGACGACCCGCTCTCCGCGGGGTCCGCGTGCGACGAGGGCGCGTTCCGCGAGCTCGTCGAGGGCGCCGACGTCCTCCTCTGCGTCGGCACGGAGCTCGGCGCGGAGACCACGCAGCAGTACCGCCTCGCCTTCGGCGGCCGCCTCGTGCAGGTGGACGCCGCGGCCGAGCGCATCGGAGCGACGTACCCGGCGCTCGCGCTCGTCGGCGACGCGAAGGCGGTGCTCGCCGCGCTTCTCGCGGGGATCGAGGCCCGCAGCGGCGGCGGCCGCGAGCGGGCCGAGGCCGTCCGCCGGCGCGTCAGGGCAGGGCTCGCCCAGCAGGGCAGGGACCTCGAGCGCGGGCTCCTGCAGGCGATCCGGGCCGCTCTTCCCCGGGACGGCCTGCACGCCTGGGACATGACGATCCTCGCGTACTGGGCGGCGGCGCACTTCCCGGCGCTCGCGCCCCGCCGCTTCCTCTACCCGCTCGGCTCCGGCACGCTCGGGTACGCCTGGCCCGCGGCGCTCGGGGCGGCACTTGCGCTCCCGGGGACGCCCGCCCTCGCCGTCGCGGGAGACGGAGGCGTGCTCTACGGGCTGCAGGAGCTCGCCGTCGCCCGCCGGCACGGGCTCGACGTCGTCCTCCTCGTCGTCGACGACGGCGGCTACGGGATCCTCCGGGAGTACCAGCGCGACTCCTTCGGCGAGACGGTGGCGGTCGACTTCCCGCCGCCCGACTTCCTCGCGCTCGCGCGCGCCTACGACGTTCCCGGCGAGGGGGCGTCGCCGGAGACGCTCGGCGAGGTGCTCGCGCGGGCGCTCGAGCGGGACGGGCCGGCCGTCGTCCACCTGCCGGCGCTGCTCTCGATGTGGACGCCCACCTCGTGACGACCGAGTGGAGCCGCCTCGTGCGGCCGTCGCTCCTCGGCGTCGACCCGTACGACCCGGGGCCGAGCCTGGAGGAGCTGCGGGCCGAGCACGGCCTCGACGAGATCGCCAAGCTGAACTGGAACGAGGGGCTCCTCGGCCCGTTCCCGGGAGTGGCCGAGGCCGTGGCCGCCGAGCTCGAGAACGCCTGGATGTATCCCGAGCAGGCGTACAGCGACTTCCGGGAGGCCGTCGCCGCCTGGGTCGGGACGCGCCCCGAGCGCATCGTGCCGGGCCACGGCATCCAGGCGCTCATCGCGACCGTCGCGCACGCGTTCCTCGACCCCGGCGACCCCGTCGTCGTCCCCACGCCGACGTACGGCCTCTACGCCCAGGTGTGCGCCGCCGCAGGCGCGCGCGTCGAGCGCGTGCCCGCGCGCGGCCTCCGCCACGATCTCGAGGCAGTCGCCGCGGCCGCGCGCGAGACGGGCGCGCGCCTGGCGTGGATCTGCGACCCGAACAACCCGACGGGCTCGCTCGTCTCCCGGGACGAGTGGGCGGCGTTCCTGGCGGCCCTCCCGGAGACCTGCGCGGTCGTCGTCGACGAAGCGTACGTCGAGTACGTCGACCCCGCCCGGCGACTCCGGCGCGAGGACGACGTCGAGGACGGCCGCCCGGTCCTCGTCCTGCGCACGTTCTCGAAGATCTTCGGGCTGGCGGGGCTCCGCCTCGGCTACGCGATCGCGGACGAGCGGCTCGCCTCGTTCCTCGACGTCGTCCAGGAGCCGTTCAACGTCAACCGGGCCGCCCTGGCCGCCGGCCGCGCGAGCCTCGCGCGGAGCGAGCTCGTCGAGGAGCGCCGCCGCGAGAACGCGGCCGCCCGGGGGCGCCTCGCGGACCTCCTCCGGGAGGCGGGCGCCGACCCGGCTTCGTCGGAGGCGAACTTCGTCCTGGCCGACGTCGCCGTCGACGACGTCGCCCTGGCCGACCGCCTCCTCCGTGGCGGCCTGCTCGTCCGCCCCGGCAGCGAGTTCGGCCTGGACAGGACGGTCCGGATCACCGTCGGCCCGGAGGCGCTGATGGAGCGCGTGGCCGCCGAGCTCGCGGAGGCCCGTGCCGGGCTGCTCGCCGCGGCACCCCGCTGAGCGCACGCGGGCCCGGCGCGTCCGTCAAGATCCCCTCGTGGTCGTCCCCGAGCTTCCCCGCGAGATTCGCGAGCTGAAGGCGCGGGCCTCGCGCTTCGTCGAGGAGGAGCTCTACCCGGCCGAGGAGCGGATCCTCGAGCGGGGCGGGATCGACGCCGCCGACGTCGCCGCGCTGAAGGAGAAGGCGCGGGCCGCGGGCTTCTCCAACTACAACGTCCCCGCGGAGTACGGCGGCCCGGACCTGCCCATGCTGGCGCAGGTGGCGATCGAGGAGGAGGGCGGCAAGGCGACGAACGGCCTCGGCTTCCTGGTCTGCGAGCGCGGGCCCCGAGAGCTCCTCGAGATCGCGAGCCCCGAGCAGATCGAGCGGTTCGTGCTTCCCGTCCTCCGCCACGAGATGCAGGAGGCCTGGGCGATCACCGAGCCCGGGGCGGGCTCGGACGTCGGCGCCATCGCGGCGACGGCCGTCCGCGACGACGGCGGCTGGGTGCTGAACGGCGAGAAGTGGTTCGTCACGGGAGGAGAGAAGGCCGACTACCTCATCGTGCTCGCGCAGGACGGCGGCGAGCAGGCGCTGTTCCTCGTGGAGCGCGAGACGCCGGGCTGCGAGCTCGTCCGCGTCCCTCGCTTCATGCACGATCCCTATCTCTACAGCCATCCGGAGTTCCGCTTCACGGAGTGCCGGGTTCCGGACGAGAACCGGATCGAGAGCGGCGGCGGGGAGGGCGCGAAGCGCTGGTTCACCGTGGAGCGGCTCATGATCGCGGCCCGCTGCTGCGGCGCGGCGGAACGCCTCATCGCGCTCGCGCGCGAGTGGTCGCTCGAGCGGACGGCGTTCGAGCAGCCGATCGCCGAGTACCAGGGAGTCCAGTTCCCGCTGGCGGACTCGCTGACCGAGCTCCTGGCCGCGCGCCTCCTCACGTACCACGCCGCGCACGAGTTCGACACGAACTCCGACGCCAGGGTCGTGCACGGAAAGGTGGCGATGGCGAAGCTGTACGCGTCCGAGATGGCGTCCCGCGTCGCCGACCGGACCGTCCAGATCTTCGGCGGCCGGGGCTACATGGCCGAGAACCCGGCGGAGCGACACTTCCGCGAGCTGCGCGTCGACCGGATCTGGGAGGGGACGAGCGAGATCCAGCGGCTGATCGTCGCCCGCGGGCTCCTGAAGCGCGGCCTCGCTCCCTACGCGAGCTGGGAGGGCGCGTGAGCGAGACGGTCCGGCTGGAGGAGGAGCTCGCCGCCGGCGCGACCCTGCCGGCGGACTGGTACGACGACCCGGCGATCCTCCGGCTCGAGCAGGAGCGCATCTTCGCCCGCTCCTGGCAGTACGCGGGGCGGGCCGAGCTCGTCGCCGAGCCCGGGAGCTTCTTCGCCTGCTTCGCCGGCCGCATCCCCCTCGTCGTCGTCCGGGACGGCGCGGGGGAGCTGCGCGCCTTCGTCAACGTCTGCCGCCACCGCGGGCACGTCGTCGCCGAGGGCGCGGGCCGGCGCGAGACGCTCCAGTGCCCCTACCACGCCTGGACGTACGGCCTCGACGGCGCGCTGCGGGCCGCGCCGCGGTCGGAACGGGAGCCCGACTTCGAGGCTTCGGCGTTCTCGCTCCTCCCCGTGAGCGTTGCGACCTGGGGCCCGCTCGTCTTCGTCAACCCCGACGCCGAGGCGGCGCCGCTCGTCGACGCGCTCGGGGAGCTGCCGAGGCGCGTCGGCGAGAGCGGCCTCGAGCTCGAGCGCCTCCGCTTCCGCGAGCGCTCGGAATGGGAAGTCCGCGCGAACTGGAAGCTCTGCTGCGAGAACTTCCTCGAGTGCTACCACTGCCAGGTCGCGCACCCGTCGTTCGCGAAGGTGGTCGACGTCTCCGTCGAGGCGTACCGTCTGGAAGAGAGCCGCTTCGTCTCGAGCC
>DATAAQ010000122.1:0-2595 GCA_036260055.1 Gaiellaceae bacterium
CGCACGCGCACGGCGACCACGTCGCGAACCACGAGCTGCTCGAGCGGCGGTTCGGCCTGCGCGTCATCGCGGCCGCCGAGGAGGGCATCGACGGCGCCGAGCCGCTCGGCCACGGCGAGGTCGTCGAGACCGGCGACCTCCTCATCGAGGCGCTGCGGACGCCCGGTCACACGCCCGGGATGCTCGCCTTCCTCGTCGACCGCGAGGCGTGCTTCACCGGCGACACGCTCTTCGCCGGATCCGTGGGGGGCACGACCGACGCCTTCGACGACCTCCGCCGCTCGGTCATGGACGTGCTCATGGGGCTCGCGCACGAGACCGTCGTGTACCCCGGGCACAGCGAGGAGACGACGATCGGGCGCGAGTGGGACGCGAACCCGTTCGTGCGCGTCTGGCGCGGCGTCGATCCGGAGGGCACGGAGCGCTGTCACGTGGGCGGCGCCGAGGGAACGCTCGTCGTCTGGGGGCGGGACTACGACGGCGGCGGAAAGGCGTGGGTGCGCTTCCGCGAAGGTCGCGACGCCGTCGTCGGCGGCTCGCGAGTGGAGAGGGTGGGGCGCTGAGCTTCCTCGTCTCCGAGGAGGTCGAGCGGTACGCCGAGGCGCATACGACGCCGGCCGGGAGGCTGCTCGACCGGCTCGCCGAGGAGACGCGCGCGAGCCTCGACCGGCCGGAGATGCTGACGGGCCCGATCGAGGGGCGCTTCCTCCAGTTCCTCGTCTTCGCGCTGAGGCCCCGGCGCGTCCTCGAGCTCGGCACGTACAGCGGCTACTCGGCCATCTCGATGGCCTCCGCGCTCCCGCCGGGCGGCCACCTCGACACGTGCGAGATCGACGAGAGGCACGCCGCGGTGGCTGCGCGCTACGTCGAGGAAGCCGGTTACGGCGACCGGATCACCATCCACGTCGGGTCGGCGCTCGAGACCCTGGAACGGCTCGGCGGCGACTACGACTTCGTCTTCGTCGACGCCGACAAGCCCAACTACTCCACGTACTACGACCTCCTCCTCCCGCGCCTCTCCGCGCAGGGCCTCATGGCGTTCGACAACACGCTCTGGTCGGGTAGGGTCGTCGACCCGGACGGGAGCGAGGAGACGAGCGCCCTCGTCGCGCTGAACGACCGCCTCGCGTCCGACCCCGCAGTCGTCGCCGTGCAGCTGACCGTCCGAGACGGGATCACCCTCGTGCGCCGGGCCTAGGGGCGCACCGCCGCCTTCAGGAGATCGGGCGGCGGGTCGGCGAGGACACCGGCGACGCCTTCCAGCCCGACCTCATGGGTGACGAGCCGCTCCCAGGGATAGGCTCCGCTCGCCAGGAACGCGAGGGCGGCGCGGACGTGCCGGGGCGTGTGGTGGAACGCCCCGCGCAACGTCAGCTCCTCGTAGTGCAGGCGGAACGTGTCGACACCGATCTCGCGGCCGCCGAAGAAGACGACCGTCCCGCCGGGGCGGACGAGCGCGAGCGCTTCCCGCCAGGCCGCCTCGGTGCCGGCCGCCTCGATGACGACGTCGGCACCCGCCCCGTCCCCGGGCTCCGCGCCGAACTCGCGCGCGAGCTCCCGGCGCTCGGGTCGCCCTCCGACGGCGACGACGCGCGCTCCGGCATCCCTCGCGGCCGCGCAGAGCATGAGACCGATCGGCCCCGGCCCGAGCACCGCGACGGTGTGACCGGCCTCGACGCCGGCACGCTCGACGCCCCGCAGGCAGCACGCCAGCGGCTCCAGGAGAGCGGCGACCTCGGAGGCGAGCGCGGGCGGAACGGGGAGGAGGTTGCGTGCGGCAATCCGCTCGGGCACGAGCAGGAACTCCGCGTAGGCGCCGTTCAGGAAGGGGCGCAGGTTCTCGCAGAGCGTCTCCTCGCCGCGGCGGCAAGGCGGGCAGACGCCGCACGGCGCCGAGTTCGCGGCGACGACCCGTCGACCCGTGGCGACCTCGATCCCGCAGAACTCGTGGCCGAAGGGGCTCGGCGTCTCGGCGAGGAGCAGAGGGTGCCCGCGTCTGAACGCCTTCGCGTCCGTCCCGTCCGTCAGCGCGACCTCGACCTGGACGAGCACGTCGCCCGGGCGGGGCTCGGGACGCGGAACCTCTTCCACGCGGAGGTCGCCGGGCCCGTAGTAGAGGAGCGCCCTCACGGCGCGTAGACGACCTTCACCGCCTCGTGCCGGCGGTAGAGCTCGAGCCCCTCGCCGAAGCGGGCGAGCGGGAGCGCGACCGTCGGGATCGGATCGAGCGCGGGGAGGAGGACGACGGCCTCGCGCATCGCGGCGGGGGTCGCGGAGCACGAGCCGACGATCGTGAGCTCGCGACGCAGCACGGCCTCGAGATCCACCCGGGCCGGCTCGGTCAGCCACGAGAAGAGGAGCAGCGTCCCGCCCGGCTCGAGCCCGGCGAGGGCGCCGTCCAGCCCCGCGTGCGCGCAGAGGACGGCCGCCGTCACCGGCGCCGTCGGCTCGCCCGCGCCGTAGCTCCGCGCGAGCTCGACGCGCTCCGGGAGCGGATCGACCGCCGACACGGCGTCGCCCCGGCGCACGAGCGCCTGCACGAAGAGCAGCCCCGCGAAGCCGCAGCCCACGACGCGCACGTGGCCGCGTGGGACG
>DATAAQ010000123.1:0-10955 GCA_036260055.1 Gaiellaceae bacterium
GGGGAGCGCCAGCGGGTCGCCCTCGCCCGCGCGCTCGCCCGCGACCCCGACGTCCTCCTGCTGGACGAGCCGCTGGCCGCGCTCGACGCCGAGACGCGGGCGCGCGTGCGCGGCGAGCTGCACGAGCTCCTGCGCGAGCTCACCCTCCCGACGCTCCTCGTCACGCACGACTTCGAGGACGCGGCCGCGCTCGCCGGGCGCATCGGCGTCCTGCTCGAGGGTCGGCTCCTCCAGCTCGGCACGCCGGCGGAGCTCGTGGCGGAGCCCGCGGACCCCTTCGTCGCGCGCTTCGCGGGAGGAAACGTCCTCTGGGGTCACGCCCGCCCCGGCCCCGGCGGCCTCACCGAGATCGCCCTCGAGGACGGGACGCTCCTCTACTCGACGCACGAGGCGGCCGGCGAGGTCGGCGTCGTCGTCTATCCCTGGGAGATCTCGCTCGCCCGCGAGCCGCCGGCGGACTCGGCGCTGAACCACGTCCGCGCGACGGTGCGCTCGCTCGTCGCGCTCGGGAACCGCGTCCGCGTGCGGGCGGGCGCGCTCACGGCCGAGGTGACGACCGCCTCCGCCGAGCGGCTGGAGCTGCGGGAGGGCGACGTCGTCGTCGCCTCGTTCAAGGCGACGGGAACACGTCTGCTGCCGCGCTCACGAGCTCGTCCTGCAGCCATGTGAGGTAGCCGTAGACGGCGAGCTCGTGCGCGCGCGGGTCGGCGGGATCGAGCTCCTCCACGTACGTCTCCTCGGTGACGCCGAGGCGTGTGCCGAGGACGAGCCGGAGGTCGTTGAGGGCCCCGAGCCAGGCGTGGAGCTCCTCCTCCGCCAGGACCTCGCTCTCGGCCGTCCGCTCGAGCGTCGCGAGCGCAGCCCGGCGCCCCTCGAGGAGCTCGTCGCGCACGAGCGCCCGGTACTCGGCCTCCGCGTCCTCGTCGGCTTCGTAGGCGGGCGGAAAGAGCCGGCGCAGGCTCGGATCCCGCGGCTCGTCGTCGAGCAGCGAGCGAAGGCTGCCGGGAAGCTCGCGCAGGAGGCGGCGCTCCTCGCCCGAGAGGCGGAGGCGGAACTCCCCCGCCGGCGTCCGCTCGACGGCCGGGAAGCGCATCAGTCCTGCCGCATCGTCGCCCAGAGGCCGTGCGCGTGCAGCCGGGCGACGTCGTGCTCGGCCTTCTCGCGGGTGCCGCCCGAGACGACTGCCTTGCCCTCGTGGTGGACCTGGAGCATCAGCTGCGTCGCCTTCTCCAGCGAGTACCCGAAGAGCTTCTGGAAGACGAAGGTCACGTACGACATGAGGTTGATCGGGTCGTTCCAGACGATCACGATCCACGGCCGCTCCTCCTCGGCGCGCGACTCGCCCGCGGGGCGCTCGACCTCGACCTCGGCGGGCGCCGTCATCAGCGGACGCGGGTGCCGGCGGCGAGCAGCCGGCGGGCGGCGAGAACGGACTCCTGCTTGTCCTTCACCTCGAGGACGCAGTCGAGCGGGAGATCCTCGACGGCGGCGGCGAAGCGCGCGAACGCGGCGAGATCGAGCGTGTCCGCGTGCGCCCCGGCCCGGCGTCCCGGCGCCTGGGTCGAGAAGTGGACCTCCGGACGTCCGTCCGCCTCGCTCCACGTCTCGGCGGCGCGCAGGGCGAGCGCGCGGACGTCGAGCTCCCGGAGCGACGGCGCCAGCTCGTGGTGGAAGGCGTCGAACACGACCGGGAGCCCGAGGCGCCCGCCCACCCGCAGCACCTCGGCGAGCGACCAGCGCTCGTCGTTCTCGAGCACGAGGCGCGAGCGCGCTCCGACCGACAGCCGCGCGGCCGCGCGGGCGAAGCGCTCGATCGCCGCCCCGGCGTCCCCGTAGGCGCCGCCCAGGTGGAGGACGATCTTGTGAGACGCGTCGAGGCCGAACGCGGCGAGCATCGTCGCGTGGTATTCCAGCTCGGCGAGCGCGGCCTCCGTGACGCTCGCGCTCGGCGAGCCGAGCACCGTGTACTGCCCCGGGTGCGTCGAGAGCCGGAGCTCTTCCGCGCGCACGAGCTCGCCGAGCTCGGCGAAGCGCTCCGCGAGCTCCTCCCACCAGGGGAGGTCGTTCACGGGATGCGAGGCGAGCGGGACGATGTTCGAGGAGAGCCGGAAGACGCGGACGTCGTGCTCGGCGTTCCAGCGCAGGATCGCCTCGAGCGCGTCGAGGTTCTGCACGAGGAGCTCCCGCAGCCGCCCGGGCGTCGCGTTGGCGAGGCGCGTCGTCCGGGCGGGCGAGGGCAGGCGGGTGTTCACGCAGGCGTAGCCGAGCCGAAGCCCCTCCATGCCTCCACCGTAGCGGGCATGCTGCAGCCATGGCGGCGGTCGTCCACGAGCGGTTCGCGGAGCGCGGACGGCGCCTCGTCCGCCTCTCGAGCGCCGACCGGGTCCTCTTTCCGGACGACGGCGTCACCAAGGGAGACCTCTGGGACTACTACCGGGCGGTCGCGCCGGTGCTCGTCCCCCACCTCCGCAACCGCCCGTTCACGATGAAGCGCTTCCGCGAGGGCGCCGCGGGCGGGTCCTTCTTCCAGAAGGACGCGCCGAAGGGCATGCCCGACTGGATCCCGACGCGGCGCTTCCAGACGTGGCCGCGCGAGGGCGGCTCGCGCATCGTCCGTTTCCCGCTCGTGAACGACGAGCTCGCGCTCCTCTGGATGGTGCAAATGCACTGCATCGACATGAACGCGTGGTACTCGCGCGTGGACAAGCCCGACCGGCCGGACTTCGTCCTCTTCGACCTCGACCCGCCCGACGGCGGCTTCCGCCTCGCCGTCGAGGTCGCCCACCTCGTCCGCGGCCTCCTTGGGGAGATCGGGCTCCGCGGCTACGTGAAGACGAGCGGCGCCGACGGGATCCACGTGCTCGTGCCGGTCACGCGGCGCTCGACGTTCGACGCCACGCGCGAGTTCGCCGAGGAGGCGGCCGCGCTCCTCGCCCGGCGCCACGAGGGGCTCGTGACGACTGAGTGGCGAAAGGCGAAGCGGCACGGCGTCTTCCTCGACGCGCGCCAGAACGGGTGGGGCAAGACGATCGCGAGCGTCTACTCCGTGCGGCCGAAGCCCGGCGCCCCGGTCTCGACGCCGCTCCGCTGGGAGGAGCTGACCGAGGACCTGGAGCCGCGGGCGTTCGGGATGGCGGAGGCGCTCGCGCGCGTCGAGCGGGACGGCGACCTCTTCGCCCCGGTGCTCGAGGAGCCGCAGGCGCTGGCGCCGGCCCGGAAGGCGCTCGCCGGCGTGCGCAGGGGGTCTTGACCGAGTCTTAACCCAAGCTTCGCCGGCCGCTGGCCCGCGCCTTTCGCGGCCGTCCGTAGCGTCGGCGGTGCCATGCACCGACGACTGAGGAGGACGAGATGAAGCTCATGATCGCGCTGGCGGGCGTCCTCGCGGCGGTCGCCGTGGGCGGAGCCCTGGCGCTCGCGACCGGGGACGACACGTCGGCCGACACGCCGGGCGTCGACCTCACCGGCCCGGCGCCCGCCTCCGCTTCGACCTCCACCGAGGAGGGTGCCACGACGACCACGACGACGTCCCGGGTCGACGTGAGCGGCCCCTGCGACGAGCTCGAGAACGCGAACGATCCGCGCTGCACCGGCGCCGCGGACGACGACGACGACCGGCGAAACCGCGGCCCCGGCGGGGGCGGGGGCGGCGACGGCGAGAGCAACTCGGGGCCGTCCGGCGACTCGGACTAGCGACGCGCGGCCGGGATCGTCCCCGTTGACGGCCCCGGCTTCAGGAGGGCCGCAGCCGCACGACCGCGTCGATCCCCTGCTGGCTCGCAGCGCGGAGCTCGACTTGTCCGTCGTCGGCGGCGACGAGCCGCTTGACGATCGCGAGCCCCAGCCCGGAGCCCTCGCCGCTCCGGCGTCCGCGCCAGAAGCGGTCGAACGCGCGCTCCCGCTCCTCCTCGTCGAGACCCGGGCCCTCGTCGACGACGTGGAGCTCGACCCAGTCTCGCCCGCGGCTCGTGCCGACCCGGATCTTCCCGCCCTCGGGGGACACCTCGAGCGCGTTGGCGAGCAGGTTGTCCAGCACCTGCTCGACGCGGCCGGGCGCCGCGCGTACGAAGGCGGGCCCGTCCTGGGACGTCTCGAGCATCACGGCCCGCTCGTCCGCGAGCGCAGACCACGCCTCCGCGCGCCCCTCCACGAGCGCAGCGAGGTTCAGGCGCTCGGCCGTCTCGTCGCTCGCGTCGCTCCGCGCGAGCGCGAGAAGGCCCTCGACGAGCCCCGAGAGCCGCTCGACCTCGGCCACCGCCCCCTCGAGCGAGGCGCGCCCGGCCGGGGGGACGTCCGCCTCGAGGTTCTCGAGGCGGAGACGGAGCGCCGTGAGCGGCGTGCGCAGCTGGTGGGACGCGTCGGCGACGAACGCCTCCTGGGAGTGGAGGAGAGCCTGAAGCCGCGCAGCCGTCTCGTTGAAGACGTGGGCGAGGTCGCGCACCTCCTCCGGACCCTCGGCGGGCGCCCGGGCGGAGAGGTCGCCGCGCCCCAGCGCCTCCGCCGCACGCTCGACGTCCCGGATCGGCCCCGTCACCGAGCGGGCGATCGCGAGGCCGATCACGGCGGCGGCGGCCAGCAGGACCGCGCCGATCGCCGCGAGCACGAGCCAGTAGCGCCGGATCCGCGCGTCGAGCGCCGACGTCGGGTACGTGATGCGGACGGCCCCGTGGATCTCTCCGCGAGAGGCGACCGGCACGGCGACGTAGAGCAGGTTCGTCCCGAGCGTCTCGGAGTTCCGTACGCCCGTCGCCACCTCGCCGGCGAGGGCTTGCGCGAACTCGGGCCGCGTCGAGAAGTCGCGTCCCGCGCGGAAGGTCGGCGAGGTGTCGACCACCGAGCGCCCGCGGCGGCCGGCGACGACGATCCGCCCGCCGGTCTCCGCGGCGTAGTCGCCCGCGAGCCGGGCGAGGGGGCGGACGTCGCGCGGGGCGCGTCCCTCGAGGGCGTCCTCCGCGAGCGACGCCATGGCGACCGCGTCACGCTCGACCTTCGTCGTCAGGTCCTGGCGCTCGTTGCGCGCGTACGTGATCCCGAGCGGGATCTCGAGGATGGCGAGCACGAGCACCGTGACGGCGACGTAGCCGAGCAGGAGCCGGTTCGTCACGGGCTCTGACGGAGGCGGAGCCCGATGCCCCGGACGGTCTCGATCCAGCCGGGGTCGCCGAGCTTGCGGCGCAGCGAGGCGACGTGCACGTCGATCGTCTTCGCCGACCCGTACCAGCTGGTGTTCCAGACCTCCGCGAGGATCCGCTCGCGGCTGACGACGGCGCCCGGGTCGCGCGCGAGGAGCTCGAGCAGGGAGAACTCCTTCGCCGTCAGCGTCAGCTCGCGCCCGTCGAGGGTGGCGCGGTGGGCGCGCGTGTCGATCCGGAGCGGCCCCACGGCGACCGGCTCCTCCCCGGCTCCGTCCGCCCGCGGGCGGGCCCGGCGCGAGACCGCGCGGATGCGGGCGATCAGCTCTCGGAGCCCGAAGGGCTTCACGACGTAGTCGTCGGCGCCGACCTCGAGCCCGACGACGCGGTCGACCTCCTCGCTCTTCGCCGTGACGACGATGATCGGCACGTCCGAGCGCGCGCGCAGCTCGCGGCAGACGGTGAGGCCGTCGACGTCCGGAAGGCGGAGGTCGAGGAGCACGAGGTCCGGCTCCGGCGCCTCGAGGGCGGCGCCGCCGGTGGCGACGCGCTCGACCTCGAACCCCTCGCGGCGGAGACCGTCGGCGAGCGGCTGCGCGATCGCGTCCTCGTCCTCGACGATCAGGATCTTCACGCGCCCATCGTGGCACACGCCGCAGGCGCCGCGACCCCGCTCCGGACGAACCTTTACCTCGGCCGGGGGAAGTCCTTACCCGGCCCGAGCCCAGGCTTTGCCACCGCCCTCCTACCGTCCGCCCGGAACGACAAGGAGGCGAAGACGTGAAGCGAATCCACGGGCTCTTCATAGCGCTTGCGCTCGGCGTCGCCGCCGTGGCGGGCACGTTCGCAGCGCTCCAGACGACCACCCTCGGCGCCGAGGCGGCCACGGCCTCGCAGGCCGACATCTCCGCACGGAAGGCGAAGCTCGACCGTGCGGAGAAGGCTCTCCGCCGCGCGGCCAAGCGCCGGCCGCCGAAGCTGCCGGCGGTCCCGGCGACGGTCTCGGCTTCCGCCTCGGCGCCCGCGGCCGCGGCCGCCGCCGCGCCGGCACCGGCGCCGGCACCCCAGCCGGTCCTCGTGAGCGGCGGAGGCTCGTCGTCGCACGACGACTTCGACGACGACGACGACCGCGACGACCGCGGCGAGGAAGACCACGACGACGATCGCGACGACCACGACGACGACGACCACGACGACGACCGGGACGACCGCGACGACGACGACGAGGAGGAGGACGACGACGATGACTGATCACGTCGCCCGCCTCTACGCGGCCGCGATCGCGATCGTCGCGTTCTTCGTCACGTGGGCCGTCGTGGCCGCCCGCCCGTGGGCGGAGCCCGCGGCGCCGAGCGACCGTCGGCTCGTCGCCCTCGAGCGCCGGGAGGAGCGGCTGCGGCGGGAGAGCATCCGCGTCCAGCGGGTCGTCGAGCGGCGCTTCGCCGCCTACCGCGTGCGCCTGGCCGAGCGGCAGCAGCAGATCGCCGCGGCCCAGGCCGCAACGGCGACGCCGGCCCCCTCCGTGTCCGCGGCTCCTGCGGCGCCGGCGCCCGCGGCTCCCGCCCCCGCGCCTTCGGTCGGGGTCGTCTCCGTCCCGCCCGTGACGTCGACGAGGAGCTCGTGATGCAGCGGCACTCGTTTGCGGCCATGGGCACCGAGGTCGAGATCCTCCTCGAGGCCGACGCGGGCGCCGAGGCGCTGCTCGCGCTCGCGTCCGCCGAGGAGGAGTTCGAGCGCCTGGAGGCGCTCCTCTCCCGCTTCCGTCCCGACTCCGAGCTCTCGCGCCTGAACGCGCAGGGCGAGCTGGACGCCGGCGACGAGCTCCTGGCCGTCGTGCGCCTCGCCCTCGCCGCGCGGGAGCGTACGGGCGGGCGCTTCGACCCGACCGTCCACGACGCGCTCGTCGCCGCCGGCTACGACCGCTCGTTCGAGCTCCTCGAAGACGCCGGCTCGTCCCGTCCTCCCGGCGGGCGCGGGCCGGCGCGGTGCGGCGGCCGCGTAGCGGTCCGCGGCCGCCGCCTCGTCCTCGGCCCGGGAGCGCGGCTCGACCTGGGCGGGATCGGGAAGGGCTACGCCGTCGACCGCGTCGCCGCGCGGCTCGCGCCGGTCGGCGCCTGCCTCGTCAACGCGGGGGGAGACCTCGCGGTGGCGGGGGCGCCCGATGGCGGCGTCTGGCCCGTCGCCGTCGAGCTCCCCCAGGGCTCGCTGACCCTCGGCCTCGCCGGGGGCGCCCTCGCGACCTCGGGGAGCGACCGGAGGCGCTGGCGCGCGGAGGGCGAGGAGCGCCACCACCTCGTCGACCCGCGGGCCGGGCGTCCGTCCCGCTCCGACCTCCGCACGGTGACCGTCGCGGCCGCGACTGCCGTCGAGGCCGAGGTCTGGGCCAAGGCGCTCTTCCTCGCCGGCGAGGAGGCGGCCGCGGCGGAGGCGGAAGCCCTCGGGCTCCCCGCGCTCCTGGTGACGGCCGACGGACGCCTCCGGCGCGCGGGAGGGCTCGCATGAAGCACGACCCGACCTTCTGGATCCTCGCGAGAGCGACCGGCTTCACGGCGTACGTGCTCCTGACGTGCTCGGTGCTCGCCGGGCTCGTCGTCAAGTCGCGGCCCTTCGGCACGGCGCTGCGGCCGGCGACCGCGACGGATCTCCACCGCACGCTCGCCCTGCTCTCCCTCGGCGCGCTCGCGCTGCACGGCCTCGCGCTCGTGGCCGACAGCACGGTCGAGATCGGCCTCGGCGCGCTCCTCGTGCCGGGTCTCGCCCCGTACCGGCCTCTCTGGACCGGCGTGGGGGTCGTCGCCGGAGAGCTGATGCTGCTCGTGTACGCGTCCTTCTCCCTGCGGCGGCGGATCGGCCAGCGAAACTGGCGCCGCCTCCACTGGGCGACGTACGCGACGTTCGCCGCGGCGACCGCGCACGGCCTCATGGCCGGGACGGACTCCGCGGCGCCCTGGGCACTCGGGCTCTACCTCGGCGCGGTCGGGACCGTCGCCGCGGCGACCGCCTGGCGCGCCCTCGTCCCGGCCCGGCCGCCCGCGCGGCCCCGGCCACAAGCCACTCCTACGGAAGGAGCGTCATGACCACCTACCGCATCGTCATCGACCGGTCGCTCTGCAGCGGCTTCGGAACATGCGCCGAGCTCGCTCCGGAGCTGTTCGAGGTCGGGCCCGACGGCGTCGCCGCGGCGCGAGCCGGCACGAGCGACGACCCGGCCGTCCTCGACGCGGCCGCCTCGTGCCCTATGGGCGCGATCTCTGTCTTCGACCTCGCGAGCGGGGAGCAGGCGGCATGAGCACGCGCACCGTCCTCATCGTGGGCGCCGGCCTCGCCGGCGCCCGCTGCGCCGAGACCCTCCGGGCGGAGGGCTTCGACGGCCGCGTCGTCCTCGTGGGCGAGGAGGCGCGGGCGCCGTACGAGCGCCCCGCCCTCTCCAAGGAGTTCCTCGCGGGCGAGCGCGACGCGCTGGAGCTCCGCCCACCGGAGTTCTGGGAGGAGCGGGGCGTCGAGCTCCTGCTCGGCCGGCGGGTCGAGCGCGTGGACGTCGGCGCCCGGACCGCGGGCCCCGGCCTCGACTGGGACGCACTCGTGCTCGCCACGGGCGCCCGGGCGCGCCGGCTCCCGTTTCCCTGTCCCGCCGGAGTCCTGACGCTCAGGACGGCCGCGGACGCGGAAGCGCTTCGCGCGGAGCTCGCTCCGGGAAAGCGGCTGTCCGTGATCGGGGCCGGCTTCGTCGGGGCCGAGGTCGCCTCCACGGCCCGCTCGCTGGGCGTCGAGGTCACGGTCGTCGACATGGCGGCCGCGCCGCTCGAGCGCGTCCTGGGGCCGGAGGTCGGCGGCATGCTGGCGGCGCGCTTCCACGACCACGGCGTCGATCTCCGCCTCGGCCGCGGTCTCGGCCGCTTCCTCGAGGACGCCGCCGGCCGCGTGCGGGCGCTCGAGCTGACGGACGGCGCCGAAGTCGCCTGCGACGTCGCCCTCGTGGCAGTCGGCGCGGAGCCCGTCGCCGAGCTCCTCGGCGGCGACGGAGGCGGCGTCGCCACCGACGCGTGCGGGCGCACCGCGCTCCCGGACGTCTACGCGTGCGGCGACGCGGCGAGTGCGTGGCGCCCCTCGGTCTCGCGGCACGTCCGCGTCGAGCACTGGACCTCGGCGTCGGGCCAGGGAGCCGCCGTGGCCCACGCCATCCTCGGGCGAGAACGCCCGCACGACGAGCTCCCGTACTTCTGGTCGGACCAGTTCGGGCTCCGGCTCCAGCACGTCGGGCATGCCGAGCGGTGGGCGTCCGTCGACCTCGAGGGCGACGCGGACTCCTTCGCGGCCCGCTACCGCGACCGCGAGGGGCGGCTGCTCGCGGCCCTCCTTGCGAACCGGCCGCGCGAGGTGGGCGCGCTGCGGCGCGAGCTCGCCGCCGGAGCGCTGGAGGAGGCTGCGTAACCTGTCGGCGTGAAGCGCTTCCTCCCCATCGCGCTCGCGGTCGTCGCGGCGGCCTTCGCCGCGCTCGCGGTCAACCTCCTGCTGATCGGGTACGCCTCCGACCGGAGCGACCCGGTCGGGAACCTCAGTCCCCGGGCGCCGCTCGTGGGCGAGCGGACGACGACGACCGGGGCGGAGACCGACGCGACGACGACGGAGGGGACGACGAGCACGGAGGGCGACGAGGACGACGACAGCGGCCGGGGGCGGGGTCGCAACCGCGGCCGCGGAAGCGACGACGACGACTGATCCGGCGCTCCGGCGCGCGCCGGCCGTCAGCCGATGAACACCGGCGTCCCGACGGGCACGCGGTCGGAGAGCTCGACGACGTCGGGGATGAGCATGCGGATGCAGCCGTGCGAGGCGCGGCTCCCGATCGAGCCGACGTCGGCCGTCCCGTGGATCCCGGCGCCGTCGTAGATCCCCAGCCAGCGGGCCTTGATCGGGTTGTCGGGCCCAGGCGGGATCACCTTCCCCGCGAGGTCGCCGGCCCAGGGCTCGTTCGGAACCCACCAGGACGGGTTCTCCGCCTTGTTCTTGATCCGGTAGAGACCCGAGGGTGTGTCGTAGCCGATGCGCCCGACCGAGATCCGGTAGGTCTTGGCCAGCCGCAGACCGACGAAGAGGCGGAGCTCGAAGCGAGGTCGGCTGACGGCGATGAACGTCCGGTAGCGGGAGCGCAGCTCCGCGGTCGTCGTCTTCGGCTTCAGCACCCTCGTCGGGACGTCGACGCGCCGGTCGGAGCCCGGGGCGACGAGGCGCGAGGCGATCACGCGCTCGAGCCGGCGCGTGCGAACGGCGAGCCCGTTCCGGGAGGCGACGAGCCGGATCGAGCTCGACGACGGGAAGACCCGGGCGTCGCTCGGATTCCGCTCCAGCCTTCGCTGCACGCGCGAGACGAGGTCCGACACGGCCCGCTCCGAGTAGGAGACCCGGAGAGGGATCGCGGCGGCGAGCGTGTCGCCGGTCAGCTCGCGGAACGCGCGCTCGAGGAAGCTTCCCCGCCGGCTCTCGCGGAGCGCCTCGCGGGCCATCCCGTCGACGTCGACGCGCACGCCGAGCCGCCTCGCCGCGACGAGGACGACGCCTCGGCCGTCGTGCTCGACGACGAGCGGACGCCGGAGGCGGCTGACGACCTCGCGACGCACCGCGGCCGAGGCCTCCGCGACCGTCATGCCGCCGACCGCGACTCCCGCCACGGTCACGCCGTCCGCGATCAGCTCCTCGCGGGACGCGTCGTAGGCGTAGAGCGCCCCGGCGCCTCCGCCGAGCATGGCGACGAACGCGACGAGGAAGAGGACGACCTTCAGGCGCACGCCCTCAGAGTACGATGTCGGGCGGCGTCCGGTTCCGGGA
>DATAAQ010000124.1:0-6199 GCA_036260055.1 Gaiellaceae bacterium
ACACGACCTGCGCGCCGGCGCTTCGTCCCAGGGCTTCATCGAGCCCGCGCCAGACCCCGTACGCGACGCCCGTCGCGCCCGCGGCAGCGAGAACGATGCGGGCGACGGATGCCGTCATCGCCCTGCCGTCGATGCGGCCGAGCCGCCGGCGGACGGCCAGGAGGAGCGCCGCCGTCCCCGCGATGTTGACGAGCGAGGTCGCGAGCGGGATCCCCCAGACGCCCACCCGGTAGAGCGCCGCGTTGAGGACGGCGTTGAGCGCGAGGTTCCCGAGGGCGACCGCGGTCGGCACCCAGGGGGACTGGAGGCTGAAGAACGCGCGGTTCAGCATCAGCATCGTCCCGTTGAACGTCAGCCCGAGCGCGAAGGCCGCGAGCGCCGAGGCGACGACCGGCGTCTGGTCCGGCTCGAAGGCGCCGCGCTCGTAGAGGAGACGGACGATCGGCTCAGCGAGCACGGCGGCGACCGCGCTCGCGGGAAGGAGGAGGAAGCCGATCTGCCTGAGCCCGAGCGAGACCGTCTCCCGGAAGCCTTCCGTATCCGCGCGAGCGGCCAGCCGGGAGAGGCGCGGGAAGAGCACCGTCGCGACCGCGACCGAGAACATCCCCTGGGGAAGCATGTAGATCCGAAAGGCGGCGTCGATCGCGCTCGGCGCGAGGTCGGGATCGATGTAGCGGGCGGCGAAGAAGGTGTTCACGACGAGGTTGAAGTTGATGAGCCCGACGCCGAGCGTCACCGGAAGCATCAGGGCGAAGACGCGCTTGATCGCGGGGTCGTGCAGGTCGAGGACGGCCCGGATGCGGCCGTCCTTGCCCCGCAGCCATCAGACCGGCGTCACGACCTGGATCACCGTGCCGGCGAGGACGCCGCCCGCGTAGACGTAGAGCTCGGACGAGGGGCTCTCGACGAGCGGGACGCCGACGACGAGCGCGACGATGATCGCCACGTTCCAGAGGACGGGCATGAGCGCGGGCACGGCGAACTGCTCGTAGCTGTTCAGGATCCCGACGACGATCCCGGAGACGCCCATGAGGAGGACGATCGGGAAGAGCACGCGCGAGAGGCCGACCGCAAGCTCCTCCGTGTCGCCGAGGCCGAAGACGGCCATGACCCAGGGAGCCGCCAGCATGAAGATGCCCGTGACTGCGCCGAGCACGACGAGCACGAGCCAGAAGAGAGTCGAGGCGATCCGCCAGGCGCGCGCGCGCTCGTCGCGCTCGAGGAGCTCGCTGAAGACCGGCACGAAGGCCGCGGAGAGCGCCATGTCGGCGGCGAGCGCGCGGATGAGGTTCGGGACCTGGAAGGCGACCGTGAAGGCGTTGATCGGGCCCTCGACGCCGAAGTAGCGGCGGGCGACGATCTCCCGGAGGAGGCCGAGGACGCGCGAGAGCGCAGTCGCGCCGGCGAAGATGGCGGTCGACCAGGCGAGGCGCCGCCCGCGCCCCGGCTCGCCGGGAGCCGCCCCTTCCCCGTCCACGGGCGCGAGGATAGGCGAGCCGCCGGAGGTGGGATCGTGAGCGCGGGCTGCTGCTACGATTCCCGGCGGCCCGCAGGGGCCTTTTCTCCGTATGCCGAACATCAAGCAGCAGAAGCGCCGCGTCGACATCGCCGCCCGCCAGCGGCTCGAGAACCTGCGCTACCGCTCGACGGCGAAGACGCTCTTCCGGCGTCTGGAGACGGCGGTCTCCGAGGGGGACGCGGAGGCAGCGGCCGCCGCCCACCGCGAGCTCGTCGGCTGCCTGGACAAGGCGGCCGCGACGCGCGCGCTCCACCCGAACAAGGCAGCGCGGAAGAAGGCGCAGGCAGCCCGCCTGCTCGCGGGCGAAGGGTCCGAAGCCTAGGTCGGCGCGCCCTCGGAGGCGCGCGTCAGCTCGACGAGCGCGCGCTCGAGCTCGATCTCGCCCGCCAGGCGGCTCTCGCCCTTGAGCGCCGCGTCCAGCGCCGCGAGGCGGACGACCGCCGCGTCGAGCTCGTCGCGTGAGTAGCTGCCGGCATGCGCGAGCGCCTTGCGGACGCGGAACTCGTGCTTGCGGAGCCGCTTCGCGATGTCCCGGGCAGCCAGGCCCTCTTCGGCGTGCGCCTGAACCGAGCGCACGAGCGCGACCTGGCCCGCGAGGCGCATGGCGACGACGAAGGGCTCTTCCCCGCGCTCGAGGTCGGCCTCACAGGCGGCCAGCGCGCGCGGGAGGTCGCGGGCGCCCCACGCGTCGGTGACCGCCCAGGCCGACCCCTCCTGCGCCGGGGCGGCGAGCTCCTCGACGTGCCGCCGCCCGACGGGCTCGGCGCCCGCCCAGGCGGCGATCTTCTCCGTCTCGACGGTGAGGGCGCCGACGTCGTCGCCGACGATCTCGACGAGCGCACGCGCCGCCTCCGCGTCCGCCTCGACGCCCAGGCTCTCGAAGCGCGCGCGCACCCAGCCGGGAAGGTCGCGCGGCTTCGGAGCCTCGTAGGCGAGGACCTGCCCGTTCGCGGAGACGACCTCCGGAAGCTTCGAAGCCTTGGGGAGGGCGTCCTCTGCGACGAGGGCGAGCACCGCGCCGGGGACGGGCTCGCGGAGGTACGCCGCGACGGCGTCCGCGTCGGGCGCCTTCCACCGCTCGACCCCCTCGACGACGACGAGCCGGCCGCCGCCGCCGGCGAAGAGGCCGAGCGCGTTGCACGCGGCCACCGCCTCCTCCCCGCCCGCGCTCTCTGCGGAGAGGACCTCCACGGACTCCTCCCCGAAGCGGGCGCGCAGTCGGCGGAGCGCGAGCCGGATCTTCGGTCGGTCGCCGCCGACGAGCAGGTAGGCGGCCAGGAGCGGCTTCTCGCTCACGGGGTCCGAGCATACTCAGCGCTCGGTGCGCACGGCGAGCCGCTGCCCGTCGGACTCGATCGTGATCCCGCCGTCTTCGTCCGTCCGGTAGACCGCGAGCCCTCGCACGGCCTCGAGCGCCGCGACCGTCGACGGGGCGGGGTGGCCGTACTCGTTTCCCGCTCCCGCGGAGACGGCGGCCACCCGCGGGCGCGTGCGCGCCAGGAGCTCGGCGAGGCGCTCGTCGGCCGACCCGTGGTGTGCGACCTTGAGAATCTCGACCGGCGGCGGACGGAGCGGAAGCGTGACGTTCGACTCCGCGTCCGCGGGCAGGAGGACGTCGGTGCTCCCGTAGCTCGCGAGGAGGACCGTCGCGTGGTCGTTGGGATCGGCGGCGGGGCTCGCAGACCCGTCCGGCCAGAGCACGCGGAGGCGCAGCCCGCCGAGCCGGTACTCCTGACCCGCGCGGGTCACGGCGACGCGCACGCCCCGGCGACGGGCCTCCGCGAGCGCCGGCTCGCCGTAGGGGTTGTCGAACGGAAGGGCGGGCTCGAGGAGGAGTCCGACGTCGAGGCGGCGGACGACGTCCTCGGCCCCGCCGATGTTGTCCCTGGAGGGATGCGTGAGGACGAGGAGATCGAGTCTGGTCACCCCGAGCGCCTCGAGCTGGTGCGCCACGTCGGCTTCCGGCGGGCCCTGGTCGACGAGGACGGCCCCGCCGGGGACCTCGAGGAGCGTCGCGTCGCCCTGGCCCACGTCGAGCACCGTGACGCGAAGGCCTCTCGCCGGAGGGCGGGCGTCCTCGGGGGCGCTGCGCCAGGCGACGAGGAGCGCGACCGCGAGTGCGAGGACCGCCGCGGCGCGGCGTGCCTTCGGCGGGCGGACGGCGACGAGCACGGCCACGAGCACGACGGTGCTCGCGAGGACGAGGACGGCGCTCTCCGACGTCGCCTCGGCGTAGGGCAGGCCGCCAACGAGACGCGCGCACGCGGCGAGGTAGGCCGCGAGCCATCCGTTCACCCACGCGAGGGCCTCCGCCGCGCCCGGGAGGACGGACGCCAGCGCCGTCGCGACGAGGGCGAGCCCGAGCAGCGGCGCCACGACCGGAGCCGCGAGCGCGTTCGCCGGGACGGAGTAGAGCGGGATCGCGCCGAAGTGAAGCCACACGATCGGCGCGGTGACCGCGCCGCACGCGCCCGAGACCGCCACGACCTCGGCCAGCCGTCGTGGCAGCGGATAGCCCTCCAGGCGCCGCTCGAGCCGGGGCACGAGGACGAAGATCCCCGCGACCGCGGCGAACGAGAGCTGGAACCCCGGCTCGAGCAGGCTGTACGGGTTCCAGGCGAGGAGAACCGCGGCTCCGACGAGCAGGAAATACCAGCGGTCGCGCGGTCGCGCGGCGAGCCAGGCGAGCGAGGCGAGCCCGCCGGCTATTCCCGCACGGACGACCGACGGCTGCCACCCGACCGCAGCGACGTAGCCGCCGACGGCCAGGATGGCGGCGACCTCGCCCACCCAGCGGGGAAGCCCGAGCGCCCACGCGAGGAGCAGCATCCCCGCCACGACGTAGGCGACGTTCTGGCCGCTCACCGCGAGGAGGTGGTAGAGGCCCGAGGCGCGGAAGCTGTCGCGCAGCTCGCCGCCGAGCCCCTCGTCCTCTCCGAGCACGACACCGGCGACGACCGCCCGCCGCTCGCCTTCGAGGCCGGGGGCCATCGTCCGGGCGACGGCGGCCCGGAGCCGGTCGGCGAGACCGGCGAGACCACCGCGGCGCCCGACCACCCGGAACGAGTCGGCGTCCAGGACGACGTGGATGCCCCGGCGGCGGAGCTGTTCCTGCTCGTCGAACCCGTCCGCCTCCTCGGCGGCGCGCGGGCGCTCGACGGTGGCCACCGCCTCGACTATCGCGCCCTGAGGCGGCGCACGTCCCGGCGGGAGGTCGAGCCGGGCGCGCTCACCGACGTCGACGCGGCCGAAGCGCAGGACCCGCACCGGGACGCGCACCGCGAACTCCGAGCGCCGCGGCGGTCCGGTCACCTCCAGGCGGGCGAGCGAGGCCCGGCCCACCTCGTCCGCGAGCGCGCTCCGATCGAGCGCGACGAGGCGCTCGCTTCCCCACCACCAGCCGGCCGCCAGGAGAGCGAGAGCGAGGGCGACGACGCGCCGCCGTCCCAGCCGAGGCGCGGCGAGCGCGAGGAGGGCGGCCGCCAGGGGCGGCGCTGGGCCGGTCGCGCGCACCGCCGGCGAAAGGGCGAGCCCGAGGCAGAGCGCCGCGGCGAGGAGGTGGGCCGCCGGCACGCGGTGGGGCCGTGCCTGCAGCCGTTCGGCGAGCGGACTCACAGCCCCACGAGAGGACGGAGCTGCTCGAGACGTGCGGGTCCGATGCCGGGGACGGCGTCGAGCTCGTCGACGGAGGCGAAGGCCCCGTTCGCGGTGCGGTAGTCGATGATCTTCTGCGCCGTCACGGGGCCGACGCCCGGGAGGGTGTCGAGCTCCTCGAGCGTCGCGGAGTTGAGGTGGACGAGGCCGCCCGTCGCGCCGGCCGTGCCCGCCGCCCCGGCGGGTACCGGCCCGGCCTCGCCGCGCGCGGGGACGACGATCTGCTGGCCGTCGGCCACGGGCGCCGCGAGGTTCACGAGCGCGAGGGCCGCCTTCGGCTTCGCCCCACCGGCTCGACGGATGGCGTCGTCGACGCGGCTTCCTTCCCGCAGCCGGTAGAGACCCGGCGCGCCGACGGCGCCGACCACGTGCACCGTCACCCTCGGCGCGGCCACGGGCCGCGCGGTCAGCACGGGCGCGCGCGGCGCCGGGTCGACGGGCGCCTCCCGGCCGAGCGCGTGGCGGCCGGCGAGGGCGAGCACGGCGAGGAGTGCGGCCGCGTACGCGAGCGCGCGGCGCCGGGAGATCGTCGGCATCTCCACGGCGGCCTACTAGTCGGCGGGCAGCGCGTACGTGACGACGAGCCGGGGTCGGGCCGCGCCGTCGGCGAACGAGCCCGACGGGAACGCCGGCCCGCTCACGCCGTAGCCCTCCTGCCATTGGGCGAGCCGGACGAGGACTCCGTGGTTCGGCGCGAGCACCTCGTTCCAGCTCCTGACGAGCGCCGTCACGTCGAGCGTGATCCGTGCGGCGGCGGAGCTGTCGAACAGCGTGGCACGTCCGGCCACGCGCTCGTCGAACTCGACCTCGCGCTCCTCGAACCAGTCGGCGCTCACGATCCTGTGGGCGTCCAGCCGGTAGCTGCCCCCCTCGCAGGGGAGCGTCCGGAGGCGCGGCGAGCGCGAGGAGGGCGGCCGCCAGGGGCGGCGCTGGGCCGGTCGCGCGCACCGCCGGCGAAAGAGCGAGCCCGAGGCAGAGCGCCGCGGCGAGGAGGTGGGCCGCCGGCACGCGGTGGGGCCGTGCCTG
>DATAAQ010000125.1:0-5931 GCA_036260055.1 Gaiellaceae bacterium
GGGGCGCGGCGGCTGGCCCGCGTTTCAGTACCTCCTCCGCGAGCGCCTCGAGCGCGCCGGCCGCGCGGTGCTTCCGGACGGGCGGCTCGACCGCTAGCGAGCTGTCGCAGGCGCCGCGATCGCGGCGAGGCGGGCGAGGCAGAAGCGCGCCTCTTCCGGGGCCCGCACGGGGGGGAGGAGCTCCTCGGTGAAGCTGCGGTCGGGCTCGAACCGCTCCCGCGACGCGACCTCGCCGTCCTCGAGCCGGAGGAGCGTGCCTTCCCGCACCTCGCGCTTGGCGAGGCGGACCCCCGCGTAGCGCTCGGTCAGCTCGAGGGCCTCGCGCGTGGACGCGAAGAAGACCGCGCTGCGCGCCTCGCCGGTCCAGAGCGGGCGGCCCATCCCGCGCGCGAGGAAGAGAACGTCCGGCTCGCGCGCGTCGAGCCAGGCGGCGGCCATCGAGCCGTACAGCTCGTCGAGCGAGCCGGCCCGGCTGCGCTCCCGCTCCGCCAGGGCGAAGATCGCCTCGGAGTCGACGGTCATGTCGGGCTCGTCCCGGCGGAAGCCGTAGCGCGCGAAGATCTCCTCGTCGTTCGCGATGACCCCGTTATGAATCCCCACGACGTGTCCGTGGCGGACGGGGTGGTTGTTCGCGGCGAGGCTCGGGTGGCCCTTCGTGTAGTCGCGGACGTGGACGAGCGCCTGGCGCGCCTCCTCCGGGACGACGAGCGTCTCGAGGAGCTCGCTGGCGCCGGTGCGCTGCTTGTGCACGGCGAGAGGCGTACCGGGCCCCCGGTAGGCGTATCCGACCGCGTCGGCGCCCCGGCCGGAGATAGCCGCCAGGAGCGTCTGAGCCGCGAGGGTCCTCCCGACCCGGCTCTCCGCGCTGACGCTATATCCGGCGATACCGCACAACTTCGCTGTCTGCCCCGATGCTAGGAGACGCCCCGGACGATGGCCTCGAGCGGCCGCAGAACGCCACCGGCCCAAGGCTTGACACTATAGCCATCGGCACCGGCGTTCAACCGGTGCATCCCCCTAACCGGTGGCGCTCCTCAAGGCCGCGTCGGCGCCGGCCGATAGGGGTGGCGTGGAGCACCAGCCTGCGGAACTCCCTGCCGAGCCTGCGAGCGCGCCGGACGAAGAGCCGAAGCTCGAGCTCGTCCCCGATCCGGCCGACGACGCGGAGGCGGAGGAGGAGGACGACGACGACGAGGCAGCCCCCGAGGCGCCGGCTCCGACGCAGGATCCCCTGAAGCTCTACGTCCGGCAGATCGGCGACGGCCCCCTCCTGACGGCGGCCGAGGAGCGCGAGCTCGCCCGGCGGAAGGACGCGGGAGACGAGTGGGCGAAGCGCCGCCTGATCGAGTGCAACCTGCGCCTCGTCATGTCGATCACGCGCAACTACGTCAACTCCGGCGTGCCGCTCCTCGACCTCATCCAGGAGGGGAACCTCGGCCTCATCCGCGCGGCGGAGAAGTTCGACTACCGCATGGGCTACAAGCTCTCGACCTACGCGACCTGGTGGATCCGCCAGGCCGTCACGCGCGCCATCGCCGACCAGGGACGGACGATCCGCCTCCCGGTGCACGTCGTCGATCAGGTCCGGCGCGTCATGCGCGCGCGCCGCGTCCTCACGCAGAGGCTCAACCGCGATCCGCTTCCAGAGGAGATCGCGCAGGAGTCCGGCTTCGACCTCAAGCGCGTCAACGAGCTCATGGACCTCGTCGAGGACCCCGTCAGCCTGGAGACGCCCGTCGGCGACGGCGACTCGATGTACGGGGACATGATCGAGGACCTGAACTCCGATCAGCCGGACGCCGTGCTCGCCGAGCTCCTCCGCGGCGTCGAGCTGCAGACGGCGCTCGCCGGCCTGCCCGAGCGCATGCGGCACGTGCTCGAGCTCCGCTTCGGGCTGGACGGCCGACCGCCGAAGACGCTCGAGGAGGTGGGCGCCGAGCTCGGCGTCACCCGCGAGCGTGTCCGCCAGCTCGAGTCGCGCGCCCTCAGGGAGCTCCAGGCGGCCGCTCCCGACCTCCGCCTCTACCTGCGGGCCGAGTAGCACCCGACTGCCGCTCGTGCTCGGCAAGCTCTGGATCGGCCTCTTCCTCGCGTACACCGCGGTCGCGATGCCGCTCCTCGTGTGGGCTCTCGCTCACGCGGTCGGCCACTAGCCGGCGGCCGAGCGGTACGACCGTTCCGCGCACACCTTGTGCGTGTGGAACACAAGACCGTGGGTACGGTGGACGCGGTGCGCGGGTTCGTCGACGTCCACTCTCATGTCGTTCCGTCCGGCGACGACGGCGTTCACTCGCTCGCCGACGGCCTCGCGCTCTGCCGAGAGGCGGCCCGGCGGGGGACCGCCGTCCTCTTCGCCACGCCGCACGTGTGGCCGGAGCTCCCGCTCCTGCCCGCGCGCGAGGAGGAGGTCCGCGCCGCGCACGCGGAGCTGGCGCCGCTCGCCGCGGAGGAGGGAGTCGACTTGCGCCTGGGCTGGGAGCTCACGCCGGCGCCCGGCCTCCTGGACGAGGACATGGCGCGCTACCGCCTGGGCGACCTGCCGGCGGTGCTCATGGAGGTGCCCTTCCACGGCTCGCTCGCGCTCGCGGATGCCCTCGCGGAGCACGTGGAGGCGTGCGGCCTGACGCCCGTGATCGCCCACCCCGAGCGGGCCGAGGCGGTCGCCGAGGACCCCGGCGCGGCGGAGCGGCTGCGCGGGAACGGCCGCCTGCTCCAGCTCAATGCGACGAGCCTCCTCGGCTACCACGGGCCCGAGATCGAGGCGAGCGCCTGGCGCCTCGTCGACGCCGGCCTCGCCGACCTCGTCGCGTCGGACGGGCACCGCGCCGCGCGCCCGCCCTTCCTCGACGAGGCCTTCGAGCTCGTCCGCGCCCGCGTGGGGGGGAGGGCGACCTCCCTCTTCGACGGCCGCGCCCTGCCCGGGCTAGCGCGTGCCGACGGCCTCGATCTCGCGCAGCGACGCTAGGCGCGAGAGCGACTCGATCTCGATCTGGCGCACGCGCTCGCGCGTGATCCCGAGCCGGCGCCCGATGTGCTCGAGCGTGTGCGGCTCCTCGCCGCGAAGCCCGTAGCGGAGCTCGAGGACGCGCCGGTCTCGCTCGGGGAGCGACTCGAGCGCGCGCTCGAGCGCCTCGTTCTGCAGACGGCGCTCCGTCACCTCGTCGGGGAGCGGCTCGTCGCCCGCGACGAGGTCTCCGAAGACGGCGTCCTCCTGCTCGCCGATCGGCTGGTCGAGGCTCGTGGAGGCGCGGGCCGCCGCGCGGACCTCGATCGCCTGCTGGAGCGGGAGGCCGGCCTCGTCCGCGATCTCCTCGAGGGACGGCTCGCGGGCGAGCTGCGTCCAGAGGTGCCGCTCGGCGCGGTGCATCTTCTGCATGCGCTCGACCACGTGCACGGGCACCCGGATCGTCCGCGCCTTGTCGGCGATGGCGCGCGCGACCGCCTGGCGGATCCACCAGGTCGCGTACGTCGAGAACTTGAGCCCTCGCTGCCACTCGAACTTCTCGACGGCCCGGATCAGCCCGAACATGCCCTCCTGGATGAGGTCGAGGAACGGAAGGCCCTGGTTGCGGTAGTTCTTCGCGATGGAGACGACGAGGCGGAGGTTGCACTCGATCATCCGCTTCTTCGCGGCCATGTCGCCGCGCTCGATCCGCTTGGAGAGCTCGACTTCGTCGGCGGCCGTCAGCAGCGGGTGGCGCCCGATCTCGCGCAGGAAGAGCTGCAGCGCGTCGGTCGTCGTCTCGAGCACCTCCGTGCCGGGAAGCGGCGTGGCGGGCTCGCGGGCGGGCTCCTTCTGGCGGTCGACGATCTCGATGCCCCGCTCCTCGAGCTCCCGGTGGAGCTGCTCCACGTCGGCGGGGTCGACGTCGAGAAGCTCGATCGCCTCCTGGAGCTCCACGGCCTCGATGAAGCCCGCAGCCTCGGCGCGTTCGAGGAGCTGCGGCAGGTCGTCGGGATGAGTGACGATCGCGGGGTCGTCAGCCATTCAGGCGAGGTTCACAGGCGATCCGGGACCATTCGAAGAGGGGAGAAGGCGTCTCCCGCTTGCGTGCCGCGCTTACCCTACCCGTCGCGGCGGCCGTGTCAAACCTGAAGGAAGCTACTCGACGAGCGAGAGGGCGCGCGCCCCGAAGTCCGGCGAGTCGGCCGTCTCGCTGCCGATGCCCTCCCAGACGACGGTCGTGAAGTACCCGTGGAGCTTGTTCCTCTTCGAGCCCTGGATCTCGTAGCTCGTGACCACGTAGCCGGCCCAGCCGACGACCTCGTAGTCGAAGCCCGCTCCCTGCCCGCGGGTGGCGCGGTAGACGGGGAAGAGCATCTCCGTGTCCAGGCGGGCGTCGAGCGCGTCCCGCACGTTGTTCGAGTTGAACCTCGTGCCCGGGTCGGAGTAGTACCAGCCGAGCGGCATGTAGCCCTCGTAGCCGCGCTCGATCCAGTCCCCGAGGATCTGCGGTCCCACGCCGCCCCGCGAGCCGTCGATGTTGAGGACGCGGAACGCGCCCGGCCCGGTCTTCTCGAGGTCGAGCTCCGTGTCCGTGTCGAAGCAGCGGCACTGCAGCATCGGATGCCGCTCGTCGACGCCGAACGGGGCCGCCCAGCGGGCGCTGGCGAGAGTCCCCGTGCGCGCCTTCGCGCCTGCGCGAACCTGCACCTCGTCCACGCCGAAGATCTTCGTGAAGAAGCCGGGCGCGGAGCGGGTGCCGCTGACGACGATCGTGTCGTTGGCGAGCACCTGGCCCGTGACCGCGACGGACTCGAGACCGCCGCCGTTCTTCTCCGCGTACTCCTCGGCGAGCGCGGCTGCGGCGCCCGGGTCGTCCGGGAGCGCCTGCGCCCCCGCGAGCGCGGCCGCGTCGACCGTGCTCTGGAGCTCCCGGTCGGCCCGGTACCAGGAGCCGACGTCGAGGACGGCGCCGCAGATCCCGAGGAGGACGCCGAGGAAGACGATGGCCAGGACGGCGACCTGGCCCGACTCGCGAGGCTGGCGGAAGCGGCGCATCGTGCACGCTCTTCATCGGCACGGCGGGCCGATCCCCAAAATCGCCCGGACGCGTGCGCGCCCGCTCAGGACTGGGCCCAGGGGCCGATGCCGCCGACGCGCTCGGGCGTGATCCGAAGGACGAACCCGGGCGGCGGATCGTCCATCCGCGGAAAGCGGACGTCCGGCCCGAGATACGTGTGCGCGAGGCGCTGGAGGAGCTCCGGCGCGCCGCCCGGCTCGATCCGCGCGCGCCCGTGGACGACCAGGTACTCGCGGAGGCCGTACGGGTTGACGACGGGCGTCTCGAGCGAGAGCGTCACCCGCGGGTCGCGCTCGACGTTCCGGAGCTTCTGCTGCGGCCGCAGATGCCCGGAGACGATCTCGCCGCCGTCGAGACCGACCCACACGCAGCTCACCTGCGCGCTCCCGTCGCGGTTGAGCGTGACGAGGTGCGCGAGCGCGTCCGACTCGAGCACCGCGCGGGCGCTGTCGGGAAGCGTCGCCACGAGCCGCACCCTACCGGGCGGCCGCCGGCGGCGGCACGCACGAGAAGCGGCGAAGGGGAGCGGCCCGACTCTCTTCTTTACGACGCTACCAGACGAGTCCGCGCGACTCGCGGAAAGACGGGCATCATCGCGCCCCCAGTAAGGCGCGCAGCCAACCGGGAACCGTTCGGGGGTGCGTGGTTCTCGTTCGAGGCTACGCTGCCTCGGCGAATTCCGGCTGCGCGTCGGACTGGCCGCCGAAGCGCGACTGCGAGACGACCCGCACGACGCCGAAGCGCGAGGCGCCTCCGTCGAGCGAGCACGGCCGTGGGCGCCGACGGCCTGAGCCTCGGCCAGGACCTCTTCGGAAAACCTGCGGCAGGATCGTTCCCGTTGCGCGGACCTCTCGGGCGCTCGCCGTGGCCAGCGCACTCGCTACGGCAGCGCGAACGGTACGGAAGC
>DATAAQ010000126.1:0-2876 GCA_036260055.1 Gaiellaceae bacterium
GCTCGTCGCGGAGAGAGACGCCCTCGTCGAGCAGCGGGAGGAGAAGGAGTCGAAGGGCAACGGCAACGGCAAGGGCGACGGCAGCGGGAAGGCGACCGAGAAGCTCGACGAGCGGATCGCGGCGCTCGAGGAGCAGATCCAGGCCTGCCAGGAGGGCGAAGGCGGCGAAGGCGACGGCGAGGAGGACGACTGAGCGTCCAGACGCTCGCCGGCGGGCGCTACCGCGTCGAGCGGGAGCTCGGGCAGGGGGGCATGGCGTCCGTCTACCTCGCGCACGACGAGGAGCTCGACCGCGCGGTCGCGGTCAAGATCCTCGCCGCGCACCTGGCGAGCGAGCCCGGGTTCTACGAGCGGTTCGCCCGCGAGGCCCGGATGGCGGCCCGCCTCTCGCATCCGAACGTCGTCCAGGTCTACGACGCGGGCGAGGAGGACGACCGCCCGTACATCGTCATGGAGTACGTCCCGGGCCGGACCCTGGCCGACGAGCTCGGCACGCGCGGCCGCCTGGAGCCGGGGCGCGTGGTCGACCTCGCCCTCCAGGCGTGCGGCGGGCTGGAGCACGCGCATGCGTCGGGCCTCGTCCACCGCGACGTGAAGCCGCAGAACCTGCTCCTCCGCGAGGACGGGACGGTCAAGATCGCCGACTTCGGGATCGCGCGCGCCGCCGAGGCGACGAACCTCACCCAGGTCGGCAGCGTGCTCGGCACGGCCGCGTACCTCGCGCCGGAGCAGGCCGAGGGCGAGCCCGTCACCGCGGCCGCCGACATCTACTCGCTCGGTGTCGTCCTCTACGAGCTCCTCAGCGGGAGGACGCCCTACGACTTCCGATCCCTCGCCGACCTCGTCGTCAAGCGGCGGGAGGAGCCCGTCACGCCGCTCCGCGAGCTCGAGCCGGAGGTGCCCGAGCGCCTCGAGGCGGTGGTCATGCGCTGCCTGGCGAGGAACCCGGACTACCGTCCCGCGTCCGCAGCGGAGCTCGCGCGAGACCTCGCCGCAGCCTCGCCGGAGCCTCCGACGGTGCCGCTGCCCCCGGCGACCGGCGTCCGGGCGACGGAGATCGCGACCGTGCCGCTGCGCGCGCAGTCGATGCCGGGGCCGCCGGCGCCCGCCCCCGCTTCCGCTCCGCGCCGGCGGCGCGCGCCTTCTCGCCGGGGCCTCGTCGCCGCCCTCGCCGTCCTGACCGCCATGGCCGCCGGCGTCATCGGCTTTGCGCTCGCCTCCGGAGACGAGGAGCCGCCCGCGCGCAACCCGGCCCGGGCGCCGCAGCCCGTACCGCAGGTCGAGGATCCGGGGGAGCAGGCGCGGAACCTCGCCGACTGGCTCCGGGAGCACTCGGGCTAGCGCGGTCGTCCGAGGACGGGGACGGCGAGGACGCGAGCGAGATAGTCGAGTGCGAGGCGCTCGTGCTCGTCGTCGACCGTCGCGCAGGCGTCCGCTCGGACGACGGCCCGGAAGCCCGAGCGGAGCGCGTCCGTGACCGTCTGGAAGACGCACATCTCGGTGGCCGTGCCGGCGACGACGAGCTCGTCCACGTCCCGCTCGCGGAGGACGGTCGCGAGCGGCGTCGCGTCGAAGGCCGAGTAGCGCGGCTTCAGGACGACGGGCTCGCCGGCCCGGGGCGCGACCGCCGCGACGAGCTCGCCCGCCCTCCCCGCCTCGACTGCCCGGCGTACCAGGCCGGGGGCGTCGCTGTCCCACGTCCCGGCGCTGTCGTTGGCGTACACGACCGGGATGCCGCCCGCCCGCGCCTCCCGGAGCGTGCGGACGAGCGCCGGGTGGCGGTCGCGGTAGCTCGCGAGCAGGCGCTCGCCGTCCTCGTGGCGGAAGTCCTTGATCACGTCGACGAGGAGGAGCGCGCGCGGCACGGCGGACTCGTTCCCGCTCGGCGGCCGTCTCACGCGGAGGGGCGCCGATCGGTTACAACGGAGGCATGCTGACGCTCTACGACTACGCGGGGTCGGGGAACTGCTACAAGGTGCGGCTCCTGCTCGCTCAGCTCGCGCGGGACTACGAGCGCGTGCCGGTGGACATCTTCGCGGGCGAGAGCACGACGCCGGAGCACCTGGCGCGCAACCCGGCCGGGCGGACGCCCGTGCTCGAGCTGCCGTCCGGCGAGACGATCGCCGAGTCGAACGCGATCCTGCTCTACCTCGGCGAGGGAACCCCTTTCGTGCCGGCAGAGCTTCTCCCGCGCGCCCGTGTCTGGCAGTGGCTCTTCTTCGAGCAGAACCTCGTCGAGCCCAACATCGGCACGGCGCGGTTCTGGCGCCTGACCGGGCGCGACGTCGGCCGGGCCGAGCTCCTCGCCGCCCGCGTGGAGGGCGGGAAGGCAGCCCTCGAGACGCTCGAGCGGTACCTCGCCGGACGCCGCTTCCTCGTCGACGACCGCTACACCGTCGCAGACGTCTCGCTCTTCGCCTACGTGCACGTCGCCGACGAGGCCGGCATCGACATGAGCCGCTACGCAGCCGTGCGCGCGTGGCTGGAGGAGGTCCGACGCACCCCGCGCTTCCTGGACGACCTCGACTCGTACCTGCCGAGCGCGCGAGCCGGGTCGGGCGGACGCTCCGTGCACGGCTGACTCAGGCCGATGAACAGGCGTCCGCCGCCCGGCGTATCCTCGTGACGGATGGAACAGGCGGCGGATCCGTTCCTCGTCTTCCACGACGACGTCGCCTGGTGGGACGAGCCGCCGGAGCCGCTGCCGGCGGCCGTACCGGCGCCCGCCCCCTTTCGGCCCCGTCCCCGAAGGCGGCCGCGGACGCTCGCGGGCGACCTGGCCCGGCTTCGGGCCGCGCTCGGCGGGGCGCGCGTTCGTGCGCTCGCGCTCGCGGGCCTGCTCGCCGCCGTCGCGCTCGTCGTCGCCGCCCGCCTCG
>DATAAQ010000127.1:0-2955 GCA_036260055.1 Gaiellaceae bacterium
GCGTCGCCGACGTGGAGACGCTCGCGCTCGTGGCCGGCGGACTCGCTGCCGCAGCCGCGGCGGAGGCGGCGCTCTACGGGCTCGCGCGCGGCCTCCGGCGCGTCCGCGACCTCGAGGCGGTCGGCGAGTCCGCCCGCGCCCGCCTCGACGCGTACCTCGACGAGCAGGTCGAGCGACGCAGGGCCGAGCTCGAGCGGACGCTCGCGCGCGAACGGGCGAACGCGAGCTACGCGCTCGGCGAGCAGGAGCGCCGGCTCGGGGAGGAACGGCGCGACCAGGTCGCGAGGCAGGCCGAGCGCGCCCGCGTGGAGCTCGCGGAGGCGGTGGCGAGCGCCCAGGAGCGCCTCGAGAGCCGCCTCCTCGCGTGGGCCGCCGATCTCGACCGGGGGCAGCGGGAGCTCGAAGGGCAGCTCGCGCAGCTGGGGCAGCGGCAGCGCGAGGCCCTCGCCGCCTACGACGCGCGCCTGCACGCCGACGCCGAGCGTCTCGCCGCGGCGAGCGAGGAGCACAAGCAGGCGCTCGCGGAGCTGCGGACGGAGTTCCAGCGGATCGCGCGCGAGGTCGCGGAGGAGGGGCAGAGCGAGGTGGAGGCGCACGCCGCCGAGCGCCGCCGCGCCCTCCACGAGGTGAGCGAGCGGCTGCGCGCTCGCGAGCGAGCGCTGCGCGAGCAGATCGACCGCGAGGAGATGGACGTCCGCGCCCGGCTCGCCGCCGGGCTCGGGGACGCCGAGCGGCGGCAGCTCGCGCAGCTCGAGCGCGCTCTCGAGCGAGCGGCGACGCGCCTCGGCGAGGAGGCCGAGCGCCGCTTCGAAGCGCAGATCCGGGAGTCGCGCGAGCGGTCGGCCGAGCGGCTCTCGCGGGAGCTCGACAAGTCGATCGAGCAGTTCACGCGCCAGGCGGAGAAGGAGATCGCCGACCGGATCAACGACCTCGCGCGCATGACCGCAGACCGGATCGAGCGCCGGGTCAGCGACGCCGGGCGGGCGGCCGAGGCGCAGCACGAGGTCTCCGCGGAACGCCTCACCCTCGTGAGCGAGAGGCTGGAGAAGGCGCTCGCCGACGCGGAAGAGCGCATCGCCGCCTTCGAGGCCCAGATCGAGCTCGAGCTCGAGACGAAGCTCGGGGCGCTCGAGCGGTCGCTGCGCGCGGCCGAGCGGGAGTAAAGCCCGCTTCGCGGGGGCAGGATTCGGCTGCATGAGGCAGAAAGCTCGCGGCGTGGATCAGTTGACCCTCCTCGAGGACCGCGATCACGACGAGCGCGGGAAGGTCGAGAGCTGGCGCCTCCACGTTCTCATCGAGGCCGGCTACCCGTTGCCGCTCGCCGAGCGGATCGCCCGCAGCGAAGCGGACCTCCACGATGCCGTCGAGCTCGTGGAGCGTCGTGGCTGCGCGCCCGACGTCGCAGCGCAGATCCTCCTCTGAACGACTAGCCGGAGAGCGGGAACGCGCAGCGCTCCACGCCGAGCTCGCGCGCGAGGTCGTCCCCGCGCGCGGAGAGCCGGTCGGCCTCGCGGAGAAGCTCCTGGTAGCGGCCCTCGTCGCCGGCGGCGAGGACCTCGGCCGCCCGCTCCGTCGTCGTGACCGCGCGCCCGTAGAGGTCGAGCATCCGCACTGCCTCCGCCGCCGCACCCTCCGGCGGCTCGAGCGCGCGCATCCGCTCGATCCATGCCGCGACGCGCTCCGCCGTGCCGGCAACGAAGCCCGCGAGCTCGTCCGGCTCCTCGATCTCGCGCGGGGGGTCGACGGCCACGAGGTCGCGCTCGAGCGCGGTGCAGAGGCGGTTCGCCTCCCTCGTCCACGTCTCGTCGTCGTCCGACCCGCCGCACGCCGACGCGAGGAAAGCGGCACAGAGGAGGATCCGAACGAGCCGCATCCCTCGAAGCCTACGGCCGAGTCGCTAGATTCGGCCCCGTGAAGGTCGAGCCGCTCGTCTACGGGGACCGCAAGGTCTACACGGTCTCGGCGTTCAACCGCGGCGTCGGCTCCTGGCTCGCCCGCCTGCCGACGGTCTGGGTCGAAGGGGAGGTGACCGAGTTCCGGCGCCAGGCCGGCTGGCAGAGCGTCTTCTTCACCCTCAAGGACCCCGGCGACGGCTCCTGCCTGCCCGTGACGATGCCGCGAGGGACCTTCGACGCGCTCCGCGTCGAAGTGCCGGACGGGACGCGCGTGCACGTCTGGGGGCGTCCCGAGCTCTACGAGGCCCGAGGAGTCTTCCGCCTGCGCGCGCTCTCGCTGGAGCCTCTCGGACTCGGGGCGCTCCTCGCCCGCCTCGAGCACCTCAAGGCCGCGCTCGCCGCCGAGGGCCTCTTCGCCGCGGAGCGGAAGCGGCCCCTCCCGCTCTTCCCCCGCCGCATCGGGCTCCTGACCGGGAGCGAGGCGGCCGCGAAACGGGATTTCGTGGCCGCCGTGACGGCCCGCTTCCGGGCGGCCCGCGTCGTCGTGGCGCAGACGTACGTCCAGGGGCCGCAGGCGCCAGGGGCGATCGTGGCCGCACTCGCCGCGCTCGCCGCGGAGCCCGAGGTCGACGTCGTCGTGCTCGCCCGCGGCGGCGGCAGCTTCGAGGACCTCCTCCCGTTCAGCGACGAGCGTGTCGTCCGCGCCGTCGCCGCCAGCGAGGTTCCCGTCGTCTCGGCCGTCGGCCACGAGCAGGACACGCCCCTGTGCGACCTGGCCGCCGATGCGCGCGCCTCGACCCCGACGGCCGCGGCGCGGCTGGTCGTGCCGGACGAGGACGAGCTCCGGGAGAGGCTCGACCGCCTCCGTGCGACGCTCGCCGGCGACGCCCGCCGCATCCTCGAGCGGGCCCGCCAGGCGCTCGGCGCCGACCGCGAGCGGCTCGACCGGGCGCCCGCCCTCCTCGTGGAGCGCAAGCGGAGCAGCCTGGAGGCACTCTCCGGGCGCCTGCGCGCCCTCTCGCCCAGGGCGACGCTCGCCCGCGGCTACGCCATCGTGCGG
>DATAAQ010000128.1:0-9796 GCA_036260055.1 Gaiellaceae bacterium
CCGCGACTCGCAGAACGGCCTCTAGCGCAGCGCCGGCAGCGGGTTCACGGCGGCGCCGCGGACCCGGACCTCGAAGTGGAGGTGCGGGCCGGTCGCGTTCCCGGTCGCGCCGACGCGTCCGATGCGGGCGCCGCGGCCGACGCGCTCGCCGACCCGGACCGTGACGCGCGAGAGGTGCGCATAGAGCGTCCGCGTGCGGCGCCCGTGGCGGAGGACCACGAGGTACCCGTATCCTCCGGGGTTCCAGCCGGCGCCGACCACGCGGCCCGAGCGGGCCGCGTAGACAGAGGCTCCGAAGTGGGCGGGGAAGTCCAGCCCGGTGTGGAACCGGCTCCCACGCGGACCGAAGCGATCGGTGATCGGCGCGCGAACCGGATAGCCGAACCGAAGCGGGGAGCGGGGCAGGCGCGACCGCAGCGCGCGAATCGTGGCCGGCCCGACGATCCCGTCGGGGAAGAGACCCCGGCGCCTCTGGAAGAGGCGTACGGCGACGTCCGTCCTCGGCCCGAACCACCCGTCGAATGTGCCCGAGGGGAACCCGTGCCACGCGGTGAGCCACTGGACGGCGACGACGTCGCCGCCGACCCGGCCACGGTGGACGAGGCGGGTCCCCAGTTTCCGGCGAGCGAGGCGGCCGAGCGCGCCGCGCGTGCGCGGACCGGCGATCCCGTCGACCGTGAGCCGCGCCCGCCGCTGGAAGCGGCGAATCGCGGCCGCCGTCATGGGCCCCCTGATCCCGTCGATCGTGCCGCGATAGAGCCCGCGCGCCTGGAGCGCGACCTGGACCGCCGCGACGCGCGGCTTGCCGCCGGCGTCCGCGACCGCGGGCGCGATGAGGACGGCGACGAGGAGGAGCAGAGCGGTGAGCGCCCTGAGACGCATGGGCCTGGACCTTTCGCCCCCGGCGCCCCATCTCCTCGCCGCCCTTCACAGGACCCTTACAGACATGGCGGGGTCAGAGCCCGACGTGGCTCCGGCGGACGGTGCCACGCCCATCGGCGGGTCTTTTCCCGGCCCCTTCGGACATCCCTCACGTCAAATGCTGACGCGTCTCGCCCGGACATGCCGGGGTCAGACCCCGACGTGGCCTCGCGGGCCGCGTCCACGTGGCGCTTTACGCGGGCGCGGGCGCTGCCGCGACGACGTCGGCGGCGCAGCCGAAGACGAGCGCGGCCGGCGCCTCCTCGCGCTCGACGCCGCGGAGCGAGGCGTGGCCGAGATCGATCTCGATCCCGGGCCACTCGGCGAGGCCGAGCGCCGCCGCGCCCTCGCGGGAGCCGATCTCCAGGAGCCGCGCCGGCGGGACGACGTTGCGCCGGAGGGCCTGACGCCGGGCGGTCCCCTCGAGCTCGCGGAGCTCCTCGAGCGGGTCGATCCGGACGTTCGAGTCCGAGCCGATGCAGAGGGGGATCCCGCGCTCGAGCATGCCCGCGAGCGGCGGGAAGCCGTCGCCGAGGTTGGCCTCCGTCGTGGGGCAGAGGCAGACGCGTGCGCCGGTGTCGGCGAGGAGGTCGAGCTCCCGCTCGTCCGCGTGCGTCGCGTGGACGACGGTCGTCCGCGCGCCCAGGCAGCCCGCCGCCGCTAGGAGCTCGATCGGCCGGATGCCGTGCTCGGCCAGGCACTCCTCGACCTCGCGGGGCTGCTCGCCGGCATGGACGTGGAGGGGGAGGGAGTCGCGCTCGGCGCGACGCCCGATCTCCTCGAGCCACTCGCGCGGGCAGGCGCGCACCGAGTGGGGGGCGAGGCCGACGCGCACGCCCTCCTCCCCGAGGGCCTCCACCTCGCCGAGATACTCCGCGACCGAGGCCTGGCGGAAGCGGTCGAGCCCGCCGCGCGCGTAGGCCACGTGCAGGAGGACGAGCTCCACGCCCGCCTCGCGCGCCGCGGCCGCCGCCGCCCTCGCCTCGGCGAGACCGACGTAGTGGAACTCGCCGACGGCCGTGTAGCCGGCCGCCAGCATCTCGCGGTAGGTCTCGGCGTACTCCCGCCGGACAGCGTCCGGGGTCAGCGACCCCGCCCGGCCGAGCATGACGTCGCGCCAGGCCCAGAAATCGCCGCCCTCGGCGCGCCCTCGGAGGGCGCGCTGGAAGGCGTGGCTGTGCGCGTTCACGAAGCCGGGAAGCGCCAGCCGGTTCGCCATCGCGGCGACGTTACCATTCCCCCTGCCATGGCGACCCGCGTCGTTTCGGCTCCGCTCGCGCAGCTTCCGAACGCGCTCACGGTCGTCCGCCTGGCCCTCATCCCGATCTTCGTCGCGCTGCTGCTGGGCGGGGCCGAGGGTGAGCGCAACGTCGCCGCCGCGCTCGTCTTCGCGCTTGCCGGCCTCACCGACCAGGTGGACGGCTGGCTGGCGCGGCGCTGGCGCGTGGAGTCCGAGTTCGGCAAGTTCGCCGACCCCCTCGCCGACAGGCTGATGATCGACGCCGCCGTCGTCCTCCTCTGGCTCGAGGGCCGCCTGCCGTGGATCGCCCTCGCTGTCATCCTCGCGCGGGACGGCCTCCTCCTCCTCGGGACGCCCGCGGCCGTCCGCCGCGGCTACGAGTTCTCGGTGAGCTTCCTCGGGAAGCTGGCCACCTGGGTGCTCTACGCCGCGCTCACGGGCGTCCTCTTGACGAGCGAGGGGACGGACTGGCCGCTCTGGCTCTTCTGGACGGGCGTGGGGCTCGCCGTCGCCGCCGCGGTCGCCTACGTCGCGCGGGCCATGAGCTCGGTGAGCCGCCGGTGAGGGCCGTCGTCATGGCGGGCGGGGAGGGGACTCGCCTACGCCCGCTGACCTCGAACCAGCCGAAGCCGATGGTGCCCATCGTCGGGAAGCCGTGCATGGAGCACATCGTCGAGCTCCTCGTGCAGCACGGCCTCGAGGACGTGATCGTCACGCTCGCCTTCATGCCGCAGGCGATCCGCGGGTACTTCGGCGCCGGCGAGTCGCACGGCCTCTCCATCCGTTACTCCGTGGAGGAGTCGCCCGCCGGCACGGCCGGCTCCGTGAAGCTGGCCGAGGAGGCGCTCGACGAGACCTTCCTCGTGATCTCCGGGGACGCCCTCTGCGACATCGACCTGGGGGCGCTCGTCCGCTTCCACCGCGAGAAGGACGCCCTCGTCACGATCGGCCTCGTCAGCGTCGCCAACCCGCTCGAGTTCGGGATCGTCGTCACGGACGAGGGGGGCCGCATCGAGCGCTTCCTCGAGAAGCCCTCGTGGGGCCAGGTCTTCACCGACACGATCAACACGGGTATCTACGTGCTCGAGCCCGAGGTGCTCCGCCACGTCCCGACCGACCGGCCGTACGACTTCTCGAAGGAGCTCTTCCCGCTCCTCCTCGAGATGGGCAGGCCGCTCTACGGCTACGTCGCCGAGGGCTACTGGCAGGACATCGGCAACCTCGACCAGTACCGGCAGGCGAACTTCGACGCCCTCGACGAGAAGGTCAAGCTGAACGTCCCCGGAATCCGGCTGCGCGGCAACGTGTGGGTGGGGGAGGGGGTCGACGTCGACGACCTCGAGGCGGTCGAGGGGCCCGCGTTCGTCGGGAACTACTGCCGGATCGGGTCACGCGCCTCGATCGGCCCCTACTCGGTGCTCATGCAGAACGTGACGCTCCGCGACCACGCCCGGACGGCGCGCTCGGTCATCGACGCCTCCACGTTCCTCGGCCGGAGCGTCCTCGTCGAGGGCGCCATCGTCGGCAAGTCGTGCGACATCCGGGCCCACGCGCGCCTCCACGAGGGCGTGGCGGTCGGAGACTCGAGCACGATCGGGCCGCAGAGCGTCGTCATGCCCGGCGTCCGAATCTACCCGTTCAAGGAGGTCGAGTCCGGCTCCGTCGTCGACCGCAACCTGATCTGGGAGTCGCGTCTCTCCTCGCGCCTCTTCGGCGCGGAGGGCATCTCGGGCCTCATCAACGTCGACCTCACGCCGGAGACGGCGCTCCGCCTCGGCATCGCGCTCGGGACGGCACTCGAGCGCGGCGGCCGGGTCGTCACGAGCCGTGCCGCCTCGCCGTCCTGCCGCCTCGTCCGCCGCGCGCTGCTCGCCGGCGTCAACTCCACGGGCGTGCACGCATCCGACCTGCAGGTGCTGCCGGCGGCGGTGAACCGGCACCTGCTCAAGGGCGAGGGCTACGGCGCCGGCATCCACGTGCAGCCGAGCGCCGCGGATCCGGAGGTCGTCGAGATCCGCATCTTCGAGCCTCCCGGGATCCCGGCGACGCCCGACCTCGTCAAGGAGATCGAGAAGCACTTCTCCCGCCAGGAGTTCCGGCGGGCCGCCTGGGACGAGGTGGGTGAGATCACCTTCCCGGCCCGCGCGGCGGAGAGCTACGTCCAGGACCTCCTGCGTACGCTGGACGTGGACGCGATCGCCGCGCGGGGCTTCCGGCTCATCGTCGACTACTCCTACTCGGCCGCCTCGTTCGTGCTCCCGCTCGTCCTCGGCGCGCTCGACGTCGAGGCCGTCGCCGCGCACCCGTACGTGAGCGAGCACCGCCGCGAGCCGGCGTCGGCGAGCCTCTCCGAGTCGCTCGGCCAGACGAAGCGGCTCGTCCGCGCGGTCGGCGCGGACTTCGGCGCCGTCCTCGACCCCGCCGCCGAGCGCATCTACCTCGTCGACGACCAGGCTCGCGAGGTGGCGGTGGAGCAGGAGCTCCTGCTCTTCCTGCGCCTCCTCGCCACCGACGGGAAGTCCGGCCGGCTCGCGTTCCCCGGCACGGTGACGAGCCTCGTGGAGCAGCTCGTGGAGGGCACGCAGCTCGAGGTCGAGCGAACCCCGTCGTCGCTCTCCGAGCTGATGCGGGCCGCGGCCGGAGACGGCGTCATCTTCGCGGGCTCCGTCGGCGGCGGCTTCGTCTTCCCCGACTTCGCCCCCGCCTACGACGCGGTGGCGAGCCTCTGCAAGCTCCTGGAGCTCCTCGCGCCGGTGCGCCGGCCGCTCTCGGAGATCGTGGCCGACCTTCCCGAGTCCGGCGTCATCCACCGTCAGGTGCGCTGTCCGTGGGCCCGCAAGGGAGCCGTCATGCGGATCGTGACCGAGCGGATGCAGGGGAAGGACGTCGACGTCCGCGACGGCATCAAGGTCTTCGAGGAGCGCGGCTGGGCGCAGGTGCTGCCGGACCCCGACGAGCCGCTCGTACACGTCTACGCGGAGGGTCGCACGCCCGACGAGGGGGCGCGGCTCGAGGAGGAGTTCGTGGGCTTGGTGGAGGAGATCGTCGGCGCCGGCGACGAGTAAACCCTCAAGTCGAGGTTGATGCATGGCGGCCGGAATGGTTTACTGTTTCTCGCTCAGTCCCCGACCCTGGAGCGTCGCGTGGAAGCCCTTCCTGACCTTGGAACCCTGTCCGACGAGGAGCTGCGGGACGAGATCCGCCACCTCATGAAGGAGGAGCGCGACGTCTCGTACCGTCGCCGCATCCTCCACGGCAAGATCGACATCCTCCGCGCCGAGCTCCAGGCTCGGCTGCAGAAGCAGGTCGGCGGGGGCGAGAGCCCGCTCGACGAGGTGGACGTCGACCGGCTCGCCGAGATCCTGAGCTCGAAGGCAGCGCCGCCGACAGACGAGGACCTGGCGGCCGCCGACGAGCAGAGGGAATGACGCACGTCCACTGCCCCGAGTGCGGTTTCCAGAACCCGGAATCCGCCAACTACTGCTCCAAGTGCGGCGCGCTCCTCATCCGAGACGAGCCGGGCGCGCACACCACGATGACCTTCACGCCCGAGGAGACGGGCGAGGACGAGTCGGTCTCGCTCTCGGAGATCCGCATCGAGGGCCCCGCGCTCGTCGTCCGCTCCGGTGGCGGCCGCACCGGCGAGACGTTCCCGCTCGAGAACGAGCGCGTCTCCGTCGGGCGCGGCCCCGAGTGCGACGTCTTCCTCGACGACGTCACCGTCTCGCGCAAGCACGCCGTCATCACGAAGGGGCAGGACGGCTTCACGATCGACGACGAGGGCTCCCTCAACGGGACCTACGTCAACCGGCGCCGCGTGGAGACCGCCCGCCTCGAGGACGGCGACGAGGTCCAGATCGGCAAGTACCGGCTCACGTTCCTGGGAGCCTAGGACGATGGAGGCGGCGACCGCGCAGAGCGACGGGCGGCGGCCACTGACGATCGGGGCGGTGTGCCGGCGCCTGCGCGACGAGTTCCCGGACATCTCCATCTCCAAGATCCGCTACCTCGAGGACCAGGGCCTCCTGATGCCGCGGCGCACCCAGGGCGGCTACCGGCTCTTCGCCGAGGAGGACGTCGAACGCCTGGAGACGATCCTGCGCCTCCAGCGCGACGAGTTCCTCCCCCTGCGCGTGATCAAGCAAGAGCTCTCGGCCGGCGGGCATCGCCGTGAGCGTGCAGCGCGGGCGGGCCTCAGGGCGCCGGAGCAGGAGGTCGACCTCGGGACGCTCTGCGAGCAGGCGGGGGTCGACGCCGCCTTCGTCCACGAGCTCGAGGAGTTCGGGCTCGTCGAGCCCCGCGTCGACGAGGGCCGCAAGCTCTTCTCCGAGCGCGACGTCGACGTCGCCGCGGCCTGCTTCGGGCTGACGCGCTTCGGCGTCGGGCCCCGACACCTGCGCAGCTTCCGCACCGGCGCCGACCGCGAGGCGAACCTCCTCGAGCAGATCGTCGCGCCGTCACTCCGCTCGCAGAACCCCGAGCGCAGGCACGCGGGCCTCGAGGAGCTGGAGACGCTCGCCTCGCTCTCGCAGGAGCTCTCGCACCTGCTCTTCTGGCGCGCCGTTCGGTCTATCGTTCCGCGCTAGCGTGGCAGTCGACCTCGCCTCGAAGATCCGGGACATCCCGGACTTCCCGAAGCGCGGCATCGTGTTCAAGGACATCATGCCGCTGCTCGCCGATCCGGACGCCCTGCGCGAGACGGTCGAGCAGCTGGCCGAGTTCGCCGAGCCGCGCAAGCCCGACCTCGTCCTCGGCGCCGAGGCGCGCGGCTTCATCCTCGGCGCGGCCCTCGCGTACCGCCTCGGCTGCGGCTTCGTCGCGGCGCGGAAGCCGGGAAAGCTCCCCTGGAGGACGGTGAGCGCGAAGTACGCCCTCGAGTACGGCTTCGACGCGCTCGAGCTGCACGCGGACTCGATCGCCCGCGAATCCCGGGTGCTCGTGCACGACGACCTCCTCGCCACCGGCGGCACGGCCCGGGCGAAGGTCGACCTCGTCGAGCAGCTCGGGGGCGAGGTCGTCGGCCTCGCCTTCGTGATCGAGCTCGAGTTCCTGAAGGGGCGCGAGAAGCTCGAGGGCTACGACGTCTTCTCGCTGATCCGCTACTGATCCTCCGGGGGATGCGGTTTCGCGTCCGGGGACCCGATTCATACTTCGGCACATGTACGACGAGCTGACCGGGCGCTACGCGTTCTCGTGCCCCGCGCGCGGCGACGTCAAGGTGCTCCTGTCCGAGTTCCGGGTGCTCGAGCGCCTGCCCGGCACGGCGCACCCGGCGGTCTACAAGGTCACGTTCGCCTGCGGGTGCGGGGAGGAGCACGAGGGCCTCGTCGCCCACGACGAGCTCGATTGGGCGCCGCTCGACGCCTCGGACACGGCGTTCCTCAACCTGATGACCTCCCGGCTCGAGGCCGCCGCCCCCGAGCTCGTCGACCTGGCTGCGCGCCGGATCGAGGCCGGCGCGTGGCCCTGGAGCTTCTTCTGCTACCCGGAGGAGCGCGCGCGGCCGGTCTTCCCGTCGGCGTTCCGACTCCTGAGCCCCGGCGGCGAAGACGTGGGCCTCGCCGTCGAGTGCCCCACCTGCGCACAGACGTCGGTCAACCTCGTCAGCCGTGCCCACGTGGACGTCCCCTTCTACAACGACGCGCGCGTGGCGGTGATCCAGCATGTCTTCGCGCACGACCGAGAGCACGCCGTCGCCGCGTTCCGCGCCGAGCTCTTCTCGGGCTCGTTCGACGCCCGCCGGCGCGACCTCGCGGCCTGAGGCGTAACCGCACCCGCGTTACAACCGTTCTCCTAACGGGAAAATTCGTGGGAAACGACGCGAACTGAGGTGAGGACGCATGTTCGGAAGACGACGTGATCGCGACGGGGTGCTCGAGGGTGACCGCACGATCGAGGGCCACGAGGAGCGCGCCTGGGGCGGCCCGCCGCTCGTGCGCGGGCTCTTCACGCTCCTGGGCGTGGCAGCGGCCGGCTTCCTCATCTGGCTGGCGACGCTCTTCGACCTCGGCTCGACGGGCGAGTACTGGGCGGCGATGGGCATTCTCGCCGGCGCCGGCGCCGTGCTCGGGCTCTCCCAGCTCTTCGGCGGCTGGACGAAGTGGGGCGTGCCCATCATCAGCCCGGGCGTCTTCCTGCTCGGCTTCCTTCCGGCGCTCGTCGCCGTGGGCGGCATCCTCATCGCCACGAGGCCGACGGGCACGGAGGAGGGCGAGAGCGTCGCAGGCTGGATCTCCGACATCGGCCTGGGCGGGCTCGCGGGAGACCTGATCGTCTACCAGGGCGTCCTCGCCTTCGGCCTCGGCATCGTGTTCTCGTTCATCTTCGACACGACCGGGCCGCGGTCGCGGATCGACCGCGAGCGGGGGATTCCGGACGAGGACGTGCACGACTACGAGCGGCGGGACGTCGTCACCACTCCGACGTCCGAGCGGACGGTCGTCCGCGACGACGAGACGGTCTCGACGGGCGCGCGCGAGGAGCGCGTCCGCGACAGGCGCGACGTCCCCTAGACGCCGCGACAGGCTCGCTGACGGCGGGGCCCTCCGGGGCCCCGCCGCCGTTCACTCGCGCAGGGGATCGAGCGGCGGGCCCCCGGCGGCCGATAGCTGAGACGCCGATGGACGCCGCATCGTCCCAGCCGTTCGGAGCCCGGGGGGCACCGCGTCTGCTCCACGTGTGCGCCGCCCTCGAGCGGGCGAGCGCGGGGGAGCGCCCGAGCGCGCGGGCCCGGCTCGAGAGCGAGGTCGGGAGCGAGCTCGCGGAGCTCCTCCTCGGCGCGCTCGCCACGGGGCGGCGCGGACGGCCGCATCTCGCGCTCGTCTGAGCGTCAGCGCCGGAGCTGGTCCTCGCCGTTCAGGCGGACGAAGAAGAAGATGAGGACGCCGGAGACGAGGCCGAAGAGGAACGCGGTCCCGCCGCCCGTTCCGATCGCGAGCAGGCCGATCCAGACGAATGCGCCGAGGCCGAGGCCCCAGAGGAACGACGTGAAGCCCGGGCTGAAGGCGGGAGGGCGCGGAGGGAACTGCATCGGCCGGGCGCCACTCTACTGGACCAAAAAAATTCGCCGAGCCGGTGACGCTTTCGTCCACCTCTCCGGCCAACCCTCGGCTTCCGCCTACCTGTTGCCCGGTGGGGCTTCAACCTACTCGCGCTCCGTGCTCGGCGCAGGAGGGAATCTAGACCGCCCTCGGGACGAGTTCAAGCGCGCGTCCAACATGATCCATGCAATTTGCGAAAAGTTTATTTTTCCACATTTTCCACAGCCCTCGGAAGGGCCTGTGGGCAGGCCTGTGGAAGACGGCTAACGGGCGGCGAGGCTCCCCGGCGTGTAGACGCCGGACGGATTCCAGAGGAGGAAGCCCTTCGCGCCGAGGTCGCGAGCGGCCTGCACCTGGGCCCGCACGTCCTCGAGCGTGTACTCGTGGCCGAGGGAGAAGTCCTGGAGCCAGGGGACGAGGAGGGTCTCCCGACCGCGAAGCGCGCGGCGGAAGTCCTTGAGGGAGCGCGCGACGGTGATCCCGGGGAGGGCGTTCGGGTCCTGCAGGTTGAACTCGCCGGGCCCGTAGTGGGAGGGGTAGACCATCGGGTAGATCACGTCGAGGGCGCGGGCCAGACGGCGCGGCCGCTGGCCGA
>DATAAQ010000129.1:0-5221 GCA_036260055.1 Gaiellaceae bacterium
CGTGGCGGCCTCGGGGAACTACGGCGTCGACGGCAAGCCCAGCGGGATCCCCTACGCGCCCGGCAACGACCCGTTCATCATCACGGTCGGCGCCGACGACGTGGACGGCTCCGTCTCGACGAACGACGACTACGCGGCGCCTTGGTCGGCCTACGGCTACACGCTCGACGGCTTCGCGAAGCCGGACGTCGCCGCTCCCGGCCGCTTCATGGTCGGGCCGGTCTCGACGACCGCCACGCTCACGACCGAGCGGCCGACGAACGTCGTCGCGCCCGGGTACATGCAGCTCTCGGGCACGTCGTTCGCGGCCCCGATCGTCGCCGGCGCGGCTGCCCAGATCCTGGCCAAGAACCCGAGCTGGACGCCCGATCAGGTGAAGGGCGCCCTCATGCTCGCGGCGAAGCCGGTCGCCGGGGCGGCCCCGCTCTCGGTCGGCGTCGGCGTCGTCGACGTCCAGAAGGCGCTGGCCGTCACGAACCCGCCGAACCCGAACCTCGCCCTGAACAAGTTCGTCGTCTCGGCGAGCGGCGGCTCGGGCAAGGTGTTCGACGCGGCCAGCTGGGCGAACACGGCCCAGAACGATGCCTCCTGGGCGAACGCCTCGTGGGCGAGCGCGAGCTGGTCGTCGGCCTCCTGGTCGAGCGCCAGCTGGGCCTCCGCCTCCTGGGCGAGCGCGTCCTGGGCCTCGGCCTCGTGGGCGAGCGACTCGGCGGCGACCGCCGCGTGGGCGGACGCCTCCTGGGCCTCGGCCTCGTGGGCGGACAACGCCGAGGGCGACGCCAGCGCCACGGGTGAGTTCCTGAGCGCCGAGGAGCTCGCCGCCCTGGGACTCTCGGGCGGCAGCATCCTCCCCTAGCGCAGCGCCCACCACAGCGAGCGACGTGAGCCCCGGGCCGGCCCGACCGGCCCGGGGCTCACCCCTTCGGGGGAACTTCGCCCGGCCGGGGCGGGGTACCGAGAAAGGGGGACGCCGCGGGGAAGGGCGCGTCGTACGTTCCGGCTATGGCTCTGCGGCCCCACGCTTTTGCGTGGTCACGGAACGGGTCGTCCCCTCGGCACGCCGGCGGGTGGTCCGCGTGACCACCGTCCCTGCTGCCGCCGGCCGCCGGCCGCCCACCGGGCCGGGAGCGGGAGCCCTTCCCGCGCGCGCGAAGCTCTACCTCTACGCCCTCGGGCTGGTCGCGCTCGCCGCCGCCGTCGTACCGCTCTCGCATCTCTCCCCGCACAGCGACGGCTGGGGCCTCTTCTTCCTCCTGGCGACATGCGCGGCCGTCGCCCAGCTCTTCATGGTGCGCACGCCGCGCGACCAGTCGTACCACACGACGATCGTGTTCCTCGTGCCGGCGGCGCTCCTCCTCCCGCCGGAGCTGATCGCGCTGCTCGGGATCGTCTACGGCATCCCGGAGTGGCTGAAGGTTCGCTACCCGTGGTACATGCAGGGCTTCAACATCGCCAACCACACGCTCAACCTGCTCGCGGCGTGGGGGGTGATGGAGCTCGTCCGGCAGCTCGACCTCGGCCGCCAGCCGACGATGGCGCTCGGCGGCCTCCTGGCCTGCGTCGTCTTCGTGGCGCTCAACCACGTCCTCCTCGCCACGATGCTCCACTACGCGCGCGGGCATTCGCTCCGCGAGACGGGCCTCTTCTCCGTCGACAGCCTCTCCACGGACCTCGTGCTCGCGGCGCTGGGAGTCGCGTTCGCGAGCCTCTGGAAGTGGAACCCGCTGCTCCTGCCGTGCGCGGTGGCGCCGCTCGTCCTCATCCACCGCTCGCTCAGCGTGCCAGCCCTCCAGGAGGAGGCGCGGGTCGACCCGAAGACGGGGCTCTTCAACGCCCGCTTCTTCGCGACCGCCCTCCGGGAGGAGCTCGCACGCGCGAGTCGCCTCGAGCGTCCGATGTCGGTCGTCATGGCGGACCTCGACCTCCTGCGGCACATCAACAACGCGTACGGGCACCTGGCCGGCGACGCGGTCCTGAACGGCATCGCCGAGATCTTCCGCAGGCAGCTGCGCCACTACGACGTCCCGGCCCGCTTCGGCGGCGAGGAGTTCGCCATCGTCCTTCCGGAGACGACGCCCGAGCAGGCGCTCGAGATCGCCGAGCGGATCCGTCGCGCCGTCGCGGACCACCGCTTCGAGGTGGAGACGTCGAGCGAGCCGATCCGCGCGACCGTCTCCATGGGGATCGCCGGGTACCCGGGGGACGGCGCCGACCCCAACGAGCTCATCCACCAGGCCGACCTCGCCGTCTACCGGGCGAAGCTCCAGGGGCGAAACCGCGTCCTCGGCGCCAGCCCCGAGCCGCTGCTCATCCCGAGCGACCGCAAGGCGCGGCTGGCGGCGGTTCCGGACGAGGGTCAGTACACGGCGCCCGCTCCGAGGGCGCTCCCGGAGCTCCCGGAGGTCGAGCGGCGTGAGCCCGAGTCCCGGGCCGAGCGGCCGCACAACGCGGCCGGGCCGCGCTTCCTCACGCTCTCGCCGGCGCTCGCGTCCCTCGTCATCCTCGTCAGCCTCGGCGGCTTCCTCGCCGGTGTCGTCGGATTCGCCCTCGGGACGTCGACCGACATCGTCGGCCTGCTCGCCGTCATCGCCCTCGTCGCGGGCGGCCAGGCGCTCGCGCTCGAGCTTGACGGCGGCGGCTCCATCTCCGTGAGCGCGGTCGGCGCCCTCGCGGGCGCGGCGCTCTTCGGGCCCAAGGCCGCCCTTCCGCTCGCCGTCGCGATCACCGCGGTCGCGTGGAGCGCCCAGCGGACGCCGGTCTACCACTTCCTCTTCAACATCGGCGCGCTCTCCTTCGCGTCGCTCGCGGCCGCGGGCGTCTTCAGCGTCCGCTGGTCCGTCGGCGAGGACGTCGCGGTTCTCGCGACCGCCGCCGCGGGCCTCGTCGCCGGCGGCGCCTACTTCGTCGTCAACACGGGCCTCCTCTCCGGCGCCATGGCGCTCGAGGGCCACGACAACTGGCGGCGTGTGTGGACGGAGCGCTTCTCCTGGCTCCTGCCGCACTACGTCGCGTTCGGCGCGGTCGGCGGCGCCATCGCGCTCGCGTACGACGCTATCGAGCTCTACGGGCTCGCCGTCTTCGTCCTCCCGCTCCTCCTCATGCGGAAGACGATGGCCGCGTACCTCGGCCACACGGAGAAGTCGACGAAGAAGCTGCGCGAGGCGGCGGAGACGATCCGGAGCCAGAACGTCTCGCTCGAGCAGGCGAACCGCCTGCTGAAGGAGCGCTCGACGGCGGCCATGGAGAGCCTCTCGGCCACGGTGGACGCGCGCGACGCCTACACGGCCGGACACTCGCGCCGCGTGCAGCAGCTCGCCCTGGCGGTCGGCCGGGAGCTGGGGCTCTCGCAGGCGGAGCTCGACCTGCTCGGGCACGCGGCCCTCTTCCACGACATCGGCAAGCTCGCCATTCCGGACGCCGTGCTGCTGAAGCCGGCGAGCCTCTCGACGGACGAGTGGTCGCTCATGCAGCGGCACGCCGACGAGGGCGCGAGGATCATCGACCGGCTCGGGTTCCTGGGCGACGCGGTTCCGGCGATCCGCCACCACCACGAGCGCTGGGACGGGACGGGCTATCCCGACGGCCTCGCAGGCGAGGACATCCCGCTCGGCGCGCGCATCATCCATGTCGCCGACGCGCTCGACTCCATGCTGACGACCAGGATCTACCGGGCCGCTCGGCCGGCGCAGGAGGCGCTGGAGGAGCTTCGCCTGGGGGCTGGGCAGCAGTTCTGTCCGCGCTGCGTCGCGGCGCTCGAGCGGCTTCTCGGGGAGCCGGAGGCGGTCGAGGAAGCGCGCTACGTGGCAGTACCGGCGTGACGCCTTCCTCGTAGCCCTCGACGGCCTGCGGTCGGAGGACTGGCTCGACGACGAAGCGGTGGCCGCGCTCGATGAGCGTCAGCCTCGCGTCGGCGGCCTCGCGGTCGAGGAGGGAGCTGCTTCGGGCGATCCAGCTCGGAGCGCTGTCGCGCTCGTCTACGCGCCGGATAGTCCTCCGCTCGTCCTCGAGCTTGAACGTGAGGCCGACGCTGTAGCCGTCCTCCAAGCCGAGTGAACGCCCGATACGGTGACCCGTCTTACCGGCGGCCCTTCGCCTCGGCGCTCCCCTCATGGCTCCATCTCTCCGGCGGCGGCGGCGGGCGTCTCCTCCACCTCCTTCCGCCGGGCCTCGCAGCCTTCGCAGACCGGCTCGGCGTTCGGACTATCCTTGCCGCCTGGCCGGTCACCTGAGATGCTCGCGCCTGGGAACGAGGTCGGAGGAGGAGGAGAGATGCTGGAGCAGGCGCGGATAGCAGCGATCGTCCCCGTCTCGGATGTCGAGGCCGCGATCCGTTTCTACGGGGAGACGCTCGGCCTTCGTCTGAAGGAGCGACGTGATGATCTGCCCGAGAACCGGGAGGCCGAGTTCGAGGCGGAGGACGGAACGCTCCTCGTCTACGAGAGCGTGGGCGCGGGACAGAGCAGGCACACCGTCGCGGGTTTCCGTGTCGAGGACATCGAGGCGGTGGCGTCGGCTTTGCGGGAACGGGGTGTCTCCTTCGAGGAGTACGACCTTCCCGACCTCAAGACGGAAAACGGGATCGCCACGGTAGGAGATGTACAAGCCGCGTGGTGCAAAGACCCCGACGGCAACATCATCGCTATCGAGTCGACGGGCGCGCCGCTAACACCCATACGCTCGCGGCCAGGCCGCCGTGCGGCCCGCCGCTCTCCGTGACGGGGCAGTCGAGCGTCCGGCGGCGGCTCGCCCTACCCGCCCGGCCCAGCAAGCTCTAGAACAGCCTCAACCAGGAGCATCCTCAGCTCCTCGGGGCCGATGAACTCGACTCGTTCCCGGAGCACATGCTCGCCCTCCTCTACGGCGGTGTCGATGAGGTGTTCGAGGTACGCGGTTCGCGCCACGCCCTCCTCCGTCTCGTACATGTGGCCCGAGCATGGTCAGGGCAGCGTCGGCAAGAACCTCCCGATGGGCGGCCCACGTCTCGGTGGGCAGGAAGCGGCCTCTTGGTCCAAATTCCCGCCTCGCCCGACCAGCGGCTTCTCGGGGAGCCGGAGGCGGTCGAGGAAGCGCGCTACGTGGCAGTACCGGCGTAAGCCCTTCCCGGCGGCCGACTTCACACCGAGGTGCACGGGCCGTGGACGCGCGTTGCATCAGGTGTAACGTGCTCTATCATCAGGGTATGAGCCGCGCCGTCGCGCGCCGGGACCTCCGCAGCTTTCGG
>DATAAQ010000130.1:0-3255 GCA_036260055.1 Gaiellaceae bacterium
ACGTTCGGGCGCGGGTCGTCGCGGTAGCCGTGCCCCGCGGTCGGCCGGTCCGGGTGCAGCTCCTCCTGCTCCGTCGCGCGCTCCGGATCCACCACCGGCTCGAGCGGCTCGTACTCCACCACCACCTTGTCGGCCGCGCGCCGGGCCTGCTCCGGGTGCTCGGCGGCGATCACGACGACCGGCTCGCCGAAGTAGCGGACCCGGTCACTCGCGAGGACGGGCTGGTCCGGGAACTCGAGCCCGTAGCGCTTCTCGCCCGGGACGTCCTCGTGCGTGAGAACGGCGTGGACGCCCGGCATCGCGACCGCCTGCGAGATGTCTATGGAACGGATGCGCGCGTGGGCGTGGGGGCTCCGGACGGTCTGGCCCCAGAGCATCCCGGCCGCGTAGAGGTCACTCGAGTAGGCGAACTCGCCCACCGCCTTGGGGATCGCGTCCACCTTGCGGACGCTCTCCCCCACGCGCCCGAGCTCGAGCTTCCGCGCGGGCGCGCTCATACCGCCTCCGCCGCCGCCCGGACGGCGTCGAAGATCTTGGCGTACCCCGTGCAGCGGCACAGATTGCCGGAGAGGGCCTCCCGGATCTCGTCGTCCGAAGGGTCCGGGACGCGGCGGAGAAGGTCGGCCGTCGCGACGACGAGGCCCGGCGTGCAGAAGCCGCACTGGACCGCGCCCGAGTCGACGAACGCCCGCTGGACGCGGTGGAGGTCGCCGTTCTCGCCGAGCCCCTCGACGGTCACGACCTCGTGGCCGTCCGCCTGGGCGGCGAGGACGAGGCAGGCGCAAACGAGGGTGTCGTCCAGGAGCACCGAGCAGGAGCCGCACTCACCCTGCTCGCACGCGTTCTTCGAGCCGGGAAGGCCGAGGCGCTCTCGGAGGGCGAAGAGCAGGCTCTCGCCCTCCCACACCTCGGCCTCGCGTTCGTCCCCGTTCACGACGAGCCGGATCTTCATCCCGTCAGGCACCTCTCGAGCGCCCTCGCGGTCAGGACGCGGAGCGCGTAGCGACGGTAGTCGGCGCTCCCCCGCACGTCGTCGATCGGCTGCGCGGCCTCGGCCACCCGCTCCGGAAAGCTCTCGCCCGCGTGAAGGGGAGCGGTGACGAGCGCGGGCACCGGCCCCGCGGAGCCGTAGGCGGCGCGCAGCTCCCCGCGCTCGACGTCGACGGACAGCGCGAGCGAGCAGACGGCGATCACCATCGCGTTCCGCGGGCCGATCTTCATGAACGTCTCGCGGTTTCGGTTCGCCGGCACGTGGACAGCCGTGACGAGCTCGTCCTCGGCAAGCGCGTTCTGCTTCGGCCCGGTGAGGAAGTCGGGGAGCGGGAGCCGGCACGTCCCGCGCACGCTCGCGACCTCCACCTCGCCGCCCTCGACGAGAAGCGGTGGGAGCGCGTCTCCGGCCGGCGAGGCCGTCCCGAGGTTCCCGCCGATCGTCCCCCGGTTCTGGATCTGCGGCGAGCCGACCGTGCGCGAGGCCTCGGCGAGCGCGGGGAGGAGCTCGGCCAGCTCCGACTTCCGCACCTCCATGTACGTGAGTCCGGAGTTCAGCCGAAGCGTCCCGTTCTCGCGGGCCCACCCGCGGAGCTCCTCGACCTCGTTCAGGTTGAGGAGCGCCTCGGGACGAGCGCGGTCGAAGTTGAGCTCGACCATGACGTCCGTGCCGCCCTGGATCGCGAGCGCGTCTGGCCGCTCGGCCTTCATCGTGAGTGCCTCGGCGAGCGAGCGCGGCGTCAAGACCTCCACGCGGCAAGCATAATCCCGGCCCTGTGCTGGCAATTAGCGTCGGCTCGCTTCGCTTCACCGCCCGCCTGGAGCACGAGGCGGCGCCGCAGACGTGCGAGGCGCTCGGGCGGCTGCTCCCCGTCCGGAGCAAGCTCATCCAGGCCCGCTGGAGCGGAGAGGCGGCGTGGATCCCGTTCGGCTGGGAGCTCGAGCTCGCCCTCGGGCCCGAGAACGCGACGAGCTATCCGGGCCCCGGCGAGCTCCTTTTCTATCCCGGCGGCGTCTCCGAGGTGGAGATCCTCTTCCCCTACGGCCGGACGTCGTTCGCGAGCACCGCCGGGCAGCTGGCGGGGAACCATTTCGCGACCGTCGAGGAGGGGATGGAGAACCTCCCGGAGCTCGGGCGTCTCGTCGTGTGGGAGGGCGCCCAGGACGTGGCGATCGAGGCGGACGGCGGCCGCTAGCAAAGTCCGCGAATCTCGCGCTTTGCCGCTCTCGAAGAAACTGCTTAAGTCTGTCAAGCTGTAGCGATGCAGGGAAGCGGCCCCTCGCAGCAGCCTGATCTCGTGGTCGGCCGGATCGTCGCGGCGGAGGACCTTCCGCATCGCGGGCCGGGTTACCGGCTCGCGCTCGACCTCGGTGGGCGCGGGCGACGGGAGGCAAGCCTGTCGCTCCCGCCCGAGCGCAAGAAAGACCTGGTCGGAACGCAGGTCGTGTGCGCGCTCTCCGGCGACGACGCCCTCGTCCTCGCGGCCCGCTCACACGGCCGCGGTCTCGTCCTCCTCCGTCCCGAGGAGGAGGTCGAGGAGGGCTCACCCGTCGCCTAGGAAACCGCCCCTAAAGGGGTAGAGCCGGAGCGCCGACAAGCAGGAAGGGGAGTAGGGACGATTTTGCCGGCCCATACAGCAGCCCATGCGGACAGCCGCCTCGTCGCTCGGCCGATCGTGCGACGGGATTGGACGCGGCTTCGCTTTGCCCTCTACGTCCTCCTTCTCGCGCTCATCCCCGTCGGGATCGCGTACTGGGCGTTCGCGCGGGTCGCGGCCGGAAACGAGGTCGAGCGCGCGGACGCGCAGATGAGCGCGTCCCTCTCGGCCGCCGTGACCGAGTTCAACACCTTCTTGAGCGCAGCCGACAAGAGGGGCCTCGAGGTCGCCGCTCGTCCGGCCGTCGAAGCTGACGTACACGGTCCGGGTCGCCGCGTCGGCCGCGTCTCCGTAGCCGTCCCGCTCGACCAGGCCCTCCTCGGGCAGCTCAGCCGCGACGTCGGCCTCGGGCGCGGCGACGCGCTCGCCCTGACGGCGGGCGAGCGGAGTGCCGTCGCGACCGACGGTGTCGCGCCCGACCGCGACCTCGCCTCGAATCGGCCCACCGACGTGCGCGTCGGCCGCGACACGTACCGCGCCTTGGCCGCGCCGCTCACCGACAGCGAGGGAGCGAAGCTGGTCGTCCTGCGGTCTCGCGCCGCCATCGCTGACGACGCAGGCGACCTGCGCGAGCGGATCGGGTTGTCGGCGCTGGCGATGCTCGGCG
>DATAAQ010000131.1:0-2972 GCA_036260055.1 Gaiellaceae bacterium
GCCCGAGCTCGAGATCTTCAAGATCTACGTCGGCTTCTGGTTCTGGGGCCGCCCCTCGATCTACGACCTCTGGGCCGACCTGCGGGAGCTGCGCAGGCGCTACGAGTACAACTTCGACCCGCTCGCCCCCGGCGTCCGCGACGAGTGGGAGGCCCGGCACCCCGAGCGGGCGAAGGCGACCCGCTCGCGGCCCGCGAAGGCGCGGCCCGCGAGGCGCCGGGCGAAGCAGCCCGCCAGGCGATGAGCACGGCGCCGCTCTCGCTCCGCCACGGCGGCTGGCGCGCGCCGCTGGCGCTCCGGCTCCTGGCCGTGCCGGTGACCGTCGCCCTCGTCCTCGCCGGCGTCTGGGTGACCGGAGGCCTCGTGACGAACGACTTCGCCCTCGCGATGTGGCTCTCGGCAGGCTGGATGGCGCTCGCCGGCCTCCTCGCGCTCGTCGTCGCCCTGCGCAGCCGCGCCTTCCGCTGGCCGGTCCTCGGCGCGTACGCCGTCACCGCGGCGGTCCTCGGCGTCTACCTCGGCTCGTCCGTCTTCATGGACGACGTCGTGGACGAGCGGGTGGCCGTCGCGGCGCCCGCGCCCGCGGGCGGCGCGACGACCGAGCCCGGCCGCGCCGAGAGCCGGAACGTCCTCGTCGCCGCCGGCCGCTTCCGCTCGGTCCGCCACGAGGCGGCGGGCAAGGCGCAGGCGATCCGGCTCGCGGAGGGCGGCCGCGTCCTCACGCTGACCGAGTTCGAGGTCGACAACGGCCCCGACCTGCGCGTCTACCTCGCCGCCGGCGCGGCGCGGGCGGAGGCCGAGGTCGACGACTTCGTCGACCTCGGCGCGCTGAAGGGGAACGTCGGCAACCAGCAGTACGAGCTCCCCGCGAGCGTCGACCTCGACCGCTACTCGACCGTCGTGATCTGGTGCCGCGCCTTCTCCGTGCTCTTCGCGCGGGCACCGCTTCGCCCCTGACAGGAAGGAGAACGAGATGAACACTCGATCGAGACCGCTCCGCGCCCTCACTCTCGGGATCGGAGCCGGAGTCGTCGGAACGGGTTTCATGACCGCGTGGCAGGAGCTCGCCGCGCACCTCCGGCGGCGGACGACGCCGAAGCACATGGACGGGCGGGACGACCCGTGGGCGCACGCCCCCGCGCCGGCGCAGGTCGGGCGGCGGGTCGTCCAGACGGTGCTCCACCGCGACGTCCCGCCCGAGCGCATCCCCGTCTTCACGAACGCCGTCCACTGGGCCTTCGGCACCACGATGGGGGCCGTCTACGGGCTCCTCGAGGGCCGCCTCGGCCGCCGCCCGCTCCTGCACGGGTCTCTCTTCGGGCTCGGCGTCTGGGCCCAGTCGTACGCGACGCTCGTACCGATGGGGCTCTACGAGCCTCCCTGGCACTACTCGGCGAAGACGATCGCCAAGGACGTCTCGTACCACCTGGTCTACGGGACCGGCACGGCCGCGGGCTACGAGGTCCTGCGGAGGCTCTCCCGATGAGCGCGGCCGAGCGCTTCGACGCGGTCGTGCTCGGCGGCGGGCCCGGGGGCGAGGTCGTCCTCAACACGCTCCTCAAGGGCGGGCTCAAGATCGCGCTCGTCGAGCGCGAGGTCATCGGCGGCGAGTGCTCGAACTGGGGCTGCATCCCGTCGAAGACGCTTCTCCGCCCGACCGAGCTGAAGGCGAAGTGCACGCGCGCGGCCGGCGTCTCGACCCCGCCGCTCGACTTCGAGCGCCTCGCCGCGTACCGCGACTACATGGTGTCGCATCACGACGATTCGAGCCGCGTCGCCCGCTACGAGCGAGAGGGCGTCACCGTCCTCAAGGAGCACGGGCGCATCGCCGGCCCCGGGAGGATCGAGGCGAACGGCCGCGTTCTCGAGACGGACGCCGTCGTCGTGGCGACAGGCGCGACGGCGGTCGTGCCCCCGATCCCGGGCCTCGTCGAGGCCGGCTTCTGGACGAACCGCGAGGCCACGGACATCCGCGAGATCCCAGAGAGCGCCGTCGTCGTCGGCGGCGGCGCCGTCGGCTGCGAGCTGGCCGAGTTCCTCGCGCGCTTCGGATCGCGCGTGACGCTGATCCAGGGCCCGCAGCGTCTCGCAGACCGTGAGGAGCCGCAGATCGGCGAGCTGCTCGGCGAGATCCTCGAGGGCGACGGCGTCGACCTCCGCCTCGGCCGCCGAGCGGAGGCCGTCCGGCGGCACGGGGACCGGCGCGTCGTCACGCTCGACGACGGCGACGAGGTCGAGGGCGAGGTCGTCGTCATCGGCACGGGCCGGCGGCCCAACACGGCCGACGTGGGCCTCGAGACGGTCGGCATCGAGCCGGGCCGCGGCGGGATCGCCGTGGACGAGCGCTGCCGGGCCGGCGAGGGCGTGTGGGCCGTGGGCGACGTCACCGGAGTGGCGCAGTTCACGCACGTGGCCAAGTACCAGGGCCGAATCGCCGCGATGGACATCCTCGGCATGGAGGCGAAGGCCGACTACCGGGCCGTCCCGCGTGTCATCTTCACCGATCCCGAGGTGGCGGCCGTCGGCCTCACCGAGGCCGACGCGCGCGAGCGGGGCATCGAGGCCGTCAGCGCGACGATCGACCTCCCGACGTCGATCGCGCGGCCGTACACGTTCCAGGAGGAGCCGACCGGGAGGTTCGGCGTCGTGGCGGACGCCGAGCGGCAGGTCGTCGTCGGCGCGTGGGCGGTCGCGCCCCTCGCGAGCGAATGGATCCACACCGCCGTCCTCGCCATCCGGGCGCAGATCCCCATCGCCGTCCTCAAGGACACGATCGCGCAGTTCCCCTCGTTCTCGGAGGCGATCGTATCCTTGAGGACGGCGATGGGGATCTGCGCCCGGATGGCGAGGACGGCGGTGTGGATCCACTCGCTCGCGAGGGGCGCGACCGCCCACGCGCCGACGACGACCTGCCGCTCGGCGTCCGCCACGACGCCGAACCTCCCGGTCGGCTCCTCCTGGAACGTGTACGG
>DATAAQ010000132.1:0-18717 GCA_036260055.1 Gaiellaceae bacterium
GTGGCGGTCGACTCGCCGGTGCGCCTTCCGATCGCGCTCGACGGCGAGCATCCGGGCACGACCCCGGTCGAGTTCGACGTCGTGCCGCGGGCGCTTCGCGTCCGCGTGCCGGCCTAGCTCGACCCCGGTGGGCGGCTTCGCGGCGCGGGGCTGCGCACGCTCTTCGAGGCCGACGTCCCCTTCGCGCGTGCGCTCGTCTTGGCGCCCGAGCTCGACTTCGCGCTCGACCTCGCCGTCGCGGTCGGCTTTCTCTGCTGTGTCGCGCGGCCCTCGAGCTCGGCGAGCCGCTTCTCGAGCTCCATCACGCGGCCGCGGAGCTCGCGCACGTCCTCGGCCGGCGCGAGGCCGACCTGCGTGAGCGCCGTCCGCGAGGCGGAGTCGAGCATCCCCTTCGCCGCGAGCGCGCGCGTGAGGCCTTCCGTAAGGGTCCGGTTGCGACCGAGCTCGTCGAGCAGGCGGCTCATCGCTTCCTCCCCGCGTCCCGCGAGGCGCCCGACGACGCCGGCGTCGGAGCTCTTCCTGTCTTCCGTCTCCATTCGCTCCTCTCTCGTCTCGTCGGCGGTTCGTTACCCCCCGATCGCGCGAGCTAAGCGCGGAGGAGGCGCCGACGGCGCGCGAACCGAGCGGCGACGAGCGCGACGGCGAGGAGAAGGACGATCGGCGCGATCGTCGCGAGGACGACGAAGATCCTCCCGGCCACGAACACGAACGCCTCCGCGCCGTCGCGCCACGCGTCGACGACCTGCCAGCCGCCGTCAGCGCGCTCGGAGCGACGCTCCACGAGCTCGAGAGAGACGGTCGCGAAGGCTATCTGATCCTCGAGGAAGCGTGCGCGCCCGCGCGCCTGCTCGAGCTGGAGCTGCACCTCGTTCAGCCGCGACTGCACCGCGAGAGCGGACGCGACCGTGTTCGAGCGCCGGAGAAGACCGAGGAGCTGGGTCTCGACCGCTTCGAGGTGGCGGATGCGCGCCTCGAGATCGACGAACTCCTGCGAGACGTCCTGGCCGCTCTCCTCTCGGCGCGCGACGCGGCCGAGGCGCGCGAACGAGCTCATCGCTTCCGCGTATCGTCGCGCCGGAACGCGGACGACGAGCGTGCCCTCGACGAGGCGTCCTCCCCCTCCCTGCGCGGCGCTCGAGCTCACGACGAAGCCGCCTGCCCCGGCCGCGATCGTGCGGGCTCGCTCGACGGCGCCCTCGAAGCCGCCTTCCCGGACGGAGAGCCGCAGCGAGGCGGTCTGGATGACGCGAGGGCCGTCCGGGAGGAGGACGGAGGCAGGCCCTTGGGCCACGACCTGGGTCGCCGACCCGTCGGGTCGCTCGGCGACCGCACGCCCACCCGAGCCGGACGGCTGGGCGCCCTCGCCCGGGTCGCGTTGCCACGCCGCGAAGAGGAGCGGGACGACGGCGGCCGCGATCGCGACGGCGAGAACGGCTGCGGTCTTCTTCCTCATGACGTTGCTTGGACGGCGCGCCGGCTGCGAAAGTTCCCGCGCCGTGGAGGGCTTTCGCTTCTCGACCGAGGTGAGCGTCCGCTTCAACGAGACGGACGCCCAGGGCGTCGTCCACAACGCCGTCTACCTCGTCTGGTTCGAGATCGCCCGTATCGCCTACCTCGACCAGTTCCGGGGCGGCTACAAGGGCCTCGTCGACCAGGGGATCGACGCGACGACCGTGGAGGCGTACGTCCGCTACCGCGACGGAGCGCGCTTCCACGACGCGCTCCGCGTGCACGTCCGCGCCTCGGAGGTGCGCGGCGCGCGGTTCCGCTTCGACTACGCGCTCGAGCGCACGAGCGAGCCGGCCGGGGCGGTCGCCGAGGGCTGGACGAAGCACGCCTGCGTCGACGCGCGGACGCTCCGGCCGACGCGCATGCCGGCCTGGCTCGCGGAGGGGATCGCCGCCGTCGAGGGCGGCGCCTAGCCGCCGGTCTCGGGGTCGTCCGGAGCCGGTGCCGGCGCCGGCTCCTCCTCCGTCTTCTTCTTCTTCTCCTCGGGCGCGGACGGCGGCGGCTCGGGCGCCGGCACCGGCTTCGTCCCCACGCGTACGAGCCGCGGCTCCGAGCGGTAGGTCGTCTGCCACGTCTCCCGGTAGAGGACCTCGCCGCGCTCGTAGACCGTGCGGACGACGCGGACGGCGCGGGCCGGCTCGCCGAAGTCCTCGACGACGCGCTCGCCCACGTACATCGTCGGATCCGGCGTCCGCTCGACCCGCGGGCGGGCGACCGTCTCGAGCTCGCCCGCCTCGCTGACCACGCGGCGCTCGGGCCCGGAGCCGAGCAGGCGGACGACGATGCCGCTCTCGTCGTAGTCGGCCGCGAGGACGAGCCAGCGGCCGGTGTCGTTGAGGAACCGGAGGTCGATGTCGGGATAGTTCACCGTCGCGTCGCGCCCGAGCGGGTAGCGGTCGATGTAGAGGGCGTGCGCCGTCCGGGCGGTGATCTTGACACCCGCCTCCCAGGCGGCGTTGAACACGGTGGTGGCGACCTGGGAGACGCCGCCGCCGATGCCCTCCTCGTACTCGCCGTTCATGATCACCGGCGCGGGACGGAAGCCGCGCTCCTCCGTCCGCGGGCCGACGCGCTCGTTGAAGGAGAACGTCGCGCCCGGCGCTATGCGGGCGCCGTCGAGGAGCGCGGTCGCCCGCTGGAGGTTCTGGATGCGGTCGGCCGTCCCGGAGTACAGCGTCGTGTACGAGGAGAGCTGCCGCTCGATCCCGAGCTTCCGTGCCTCCGCCGTGGTGAGCGGCGGCGGCTCGGTCGCGATGACGAGCGGGGCGGAGCGCTTCCCGCCGCGAAGGGCGGCGGCCAGGAGCCCCTCGCCCGTGGCCGCGGCGTCGAGCTCGCGGCCCGGGCGCGCGGGGACGATCTCCACGCTGCCGTCCGCGGCGACGGCGAAGTCCGCGCTCACGGCCGCGCTCCTGACACCGCGGGCGAGGTTCGCGAAGTAGCGGCGCGCCGCCCGGCCGCCGATGCGGAGCTCGCGCGAGCCGTCGGCCGGGAGGACGAGGAGCGGCGCAAGCTCGGCCGGCGAGACGCTCCAGCGGATCCCGCGGTGGGTGAGGCGAACCGGCGCCGACAGGACCCTGCGGACGTCGGCCGCCGCCGGGGCGAGGTCCGCGGCGGTCACCTCGGGGAGGTCCAGCTCGACCGGAAGCGGGACGGGGTCGCGCTCGAAGCCGGCGAGCGCCGCGGGAACGGCCGCCTCGGCGGCGCTGCGGTCGAGGCGCCTGCCTCGCTCGGCGGGCACGACGACCGGCCGCAGAGCGCGAAGCTCGATCGCAGCCTCGCGCGCAGGGGCGTCGATCGCATTCGCCATCCGTTCGATCTCGAACCGCAGGCGCGGCTCGTAGACCTCCGCGTGCGGCTCCAGCTCGGCGCCGAACAGGCGGAGGCGCAGGCGTTCGAGGCCTCGCAGCGGCAGGGGGCCGTCGCCCTCGGCGAGGGCTTCCGCGACGGCCGCTCGCCAGTCCACGCGCACCTCCAGCTCGTCCGGCCGGAGGGACCAGCGCTCGCCGGCGGCGATGAAGACGACGGGCACGCCGTCGTAGCGGTGCGCGAGCGCGGCAAGCTTCTCCCGGGCCTCGCTCGCGGTCAGCCCGCCGAGCTCGACCCCCGCGACGGCGACGCCGGCCGGGATCCGGCTCGGCGAGCCCGCGAAGGCGAACCCCATCGCGAGAAGGACCAGGAGCACTCCTGCGAGCGCCCAGAGAACGAGCCTCGCACGGCGGACCACGCGCGCACGCCCGCGTCGTTCGCGGGCAGAGCGACCTCTCCGGACAGGCCGGACCCCTGCCTCCGCGCGCATGAAGGCGCCGAGTCTAGCAACCGGCCTGGAGCGCTCCCAGATCGACCCGGGTAGGCTAGTCGCGGTGGATCTCGAGCTCACCGACGAGCAGAGGGAGGTGCAGGCGACCGTCCGCCGATTCGTCGACGAGCGCATCCTCCCGAACGCCGTCGAGAACGACGTCAACCACCACCTGGACATGGGCGTCATCGAGGGGATGGCCGAGCTCGGGCTCCTCGGCGTCGTCGTACCCGAGGAGTACGGAGGCGCGGGCATGGACTTCGTCTCCGAGGCGCTCGCGTGCGAGGAGATCGAGCGCGGCGAGGCAGCCTTCCGCACGCTCATCTCGGTGCACGTGGGGCTGAACTCGCTCTCGCTGCTCCGCTACGCGAGCGAGGAGCAGAAGGAGCGCTACCTCGTGCCCCAGGCGCGCGGCGAGAAGCTCGCGTGCTTCGGGCTGACGGAGCCGGCGGCCGGCTCCGACGTCGCGGCGATGCGCACGACGGCACGACGCGAGGGCGACGTCTACGTGCTCAACGGCCAGAAGAACTGGATCTCGTACGCCGCGGTCGCCGACCACGCGCTCGTCTTCGCGAAGACGGATCCGCAGGCGAAGCACAAGGGGATCTCGGCGTTCGTCGTCGAGCGGGCGTGGCCGGGCGTCTCCGCGCGGGAGACCGAGAACAAGCTCGGCATCTGGGCCGGCTCCACCGGGGAGCTCTTCTTCGAGAACGTCGAGGTGCCCGGCGAGAGCCTCGTGGGCGAGGAGGGCCAGGGGTTCGAGATCGCGATGTACGGCCTCGACCAGGGCCGCTTCACCGTCGCGGCGGGGGCGTGCGGCGTGATCCGCGCCTGCCTCGAGCGCTCCGTCGAGTACGCGCGCGAACGGCAGACGTTCGGCAGGCCGATCGGGAAGAACCAGTTCGTCCAGGACATGATCGCGGAGATGGTCCTCGGCTACGAGACGTCGAAGCTCCTCGTCATGCAGGCCGCGTGGCTCAAGGACCGGGGCGTGCGGAACACCCGCGAGACGAGCCTCGCGAAGTGGCACGCGACCGAGAGCGCGTTCCGCGCGGCCCACCTGGCGATCCAGGTGCACGGGGCGTACGGCTACTCGGCCGAGTACGGGATCGAGCGCTACTTCCGGAACGCGCGCGCCCCGATCATCTACGAGGGGACGACGCAGATCCACAAGCTCATGCAGGCCGAGCACGCCCTCGGCTACCGGGACCTGAACGGCCGCGACGGCGAGGTCTCCCCGCTCGCGGCGTGGGCCCCGGCGCTCCTCGCCCGCTGAGCCCGGCGCCGCGCCCGTGAAGCAGAAGCCCGCCCTCGCCGGAGCCGCGGCCGCCGCCGCCGTCGCGCTCGCCTTCGCCGGACGCGCGGGGGGCGAGCCGCCGGCCGGCGGGCAGTTCGTCCCGGGAGAGAGCCTCGGCGGCGTGGAGCTCGGGATGACGCGGGGCGAAGTCCTCGACACCTGGGGCGCGCGGCACGGCGTCTGCCGGGACTGCCGCGAGGAGATCTGGTACTTCAACGAGCGGCCGTTCCGCCCGGAGGGGACGGGCGTCGTCTTCGAGGACGGCCGCGTGGCGCACGCCTTCACCGTCTGGCAGCCGCAGGGCTGGTTCACGCCCGAGGGGCTCGAGCTCGGCGACGCCGTCGGCGAGGTCGGCGCGGCCTACGGCGAGCTGACGGAGCGCGCCTGCTCGGCGTACTCGGCGCTCGTGCTCGAGCACGACGACGCGGCCGCCGTCTTCTACGTCTACGAGGACGAGCTCTGGGGGTTCGGGCTCGTCACGCCCGGCCGCTCGCCCTGCCTCTAGCGGTCTCGGCCTCGGCCAGGAGCGCGACGAGCGGGATGACGGCGAGCACCGGGACGGCGACCGCGGGCCAGAGCGCGGCATAGCCGTCGGTCGCCTCGAGGAAGGGGCGGAAGAGGTCGATCGCCCCGCCCGCGGCGAGCGGGCCGATCACGAGCCCGAGGCCCTTCGTCGTCGTCGCGAGCCCCGTGATCGTCCCCCTGTCGGTCGCAGGCATGAGCTGGAAGAGGAGGCCCCAGGCGAGCGTCATCACGGTTCCACCGGCGAGCGCGACCGGGGCGATCCACGCGTAGAACCACCAGTGCCACGTCTGCGCGAACCCGGCGGAGAGAAGCCCGAGCCCGTACACCCACGAGGCGCCGAGCACGACGTGGCCGAGGCGGAACCGGTCGGCGAAGAGGCCGGAGAGCGCCGCGGCCGTCACGTAGCCGCCCGCGACGACCGCGAGGACGACGGAGGAGACGTAGAGCGGCTGGTCGAGCCCCTCGATGATGTAGAGCACGACGAACGTCCGCATCCCGGCGAAGGTCGCCTCCCAGGCGGTGTTCGCGATGAGGAAGCGGCGCACGTTCTTCTCGCGCCGCACGACCCGCCAGGGCGCCGCGAAGTACGTCCGCAGGCGCTCGTACTCGCGGTCGGGGTTCGGCGGCTCGCGGACGAGGAGGATGACCGCGCCGCAGGCGACCAGCGTCACGCCCGCAGCGAGCACGAAGGGGAACGGCTCCCAGACGCCGAGGAGGAAGCCGCCGCCGACGAGGGCGCCGCCGAGCGCCGCGCCGCGGAAGAGGTGCTGGATCCCCTGCGCGCGGCCGAACTGGCCGGGTGGAAGGCAGTCGGGGTAGAGCCCCCGGTACGGCGGCTCGTAGAGGTAGTAGGCGAAGAAGAAAGCGAAGAGGGCGACCGCCGTCGCCTCGAGGCTTCCCATGAAGGCAACGGCGGCGAGGCCGACGGCCATCGGCCCGAGGCCCAGGATCATGAACGGCCGGCGGCGCCCGAGCGACGTCTGGGTCGCGTCGCTCATCGGCCCGACGAGGAGCGGCAGGAAGAACGCGAACGCTCCCTCGGCCGCGAGAACGAGCCCGATCATCGTGCTCGAGTCCGTGAAGTTCTCGAGCACGGGCGGCAGGTACGCGGCAACCGTCGTGATCGACCACGCGAGGCCGAAGGCCCCGACGCCGAGCGTCCACACGAGCGTGCCGCCCGTCTGCTCGGCCGCCGGTCCGGGCGCCGGCGGGACGAGCGCCGGCCGGCTAGCCCGCATCGGCCGCGAGCCCCAGCGCCGCGGGCAGCGCGAGAAGCGAGGGGAGCGCGTCCGGCACGTCGGGATGCCGGCCTTCGCGGTCGACGAGGAAGGCACGCATCCCGAGCGCCCGCGCGCCCTCGATGTCGTCGAGGAGCGAGTCGCCGACCATGGCCGCCTCCTCCGGCGCCACCTCCAGGAGGTCGAGGACCGCCCGGAAGATCGTCGGGCTCGGCTTCACCTTCCCGTGCGCCCCGGAGGAGACCCAGGCGTCGACGTCGAGCGCGAAGTGCCGGATGAACGCGTCGAGGTCGCGGCTCGTGTTCGAGACGAGCCCGATCTTCGTCCCGCGCTCGCGCAGGAGGGCGAGCACCGGCAGGGCGTCCTCGTAGAGCTCGAAGTTGTGCGCGTGCAGCCACCCCTCCGTGATCGCCTCGGCCACCGCCCGCACACGATCGCCCTCGCCCCCCATGCCGCGGACGATGTCCTCCGTGAAGCGCACCCAGATCTCCTCGTCGTGCTCGAGCTCGGGGTGGTGCGCGAGGTCGTCGACGGCGGCGGCGCGCGCCCCCGCGTACCGCCCGGGATCGAGGACGAGCCCGAAGCGTTCGCCGGCCGCTCGGTAGCCGTCCGGCCCGAGCAGCGGCCCGGGCTTGGCGAGCGTGAAGTCGACGTCGAAGAGGACGGCCTGGAGCCGGGCCGCCCCGCCTACACCTCCGCCGGCCACCTGTAGGCGGCGGGCCGGCGGTTGGCGAGCGACGGGAGGCTCGCCCGGATCCGCGCCAGGTGGGCGCGGTCGAGCTCGGCGGCGACGACCCCGTCCTCGTCGGCGGCCTGAGCCAGGACGACGCCCCAGGGATCGACGATGGACGTGCGCCCGTACGCGGCCTTGCCGTCCCCGTGCGAGCCCCACTGGTTCGCGGCGGCGACGTAGCACTGGTTCTCGACGGCGCGGGCACGCAGCAGGAGCTCCCAGTGGTCCTTCCCGGTGTACAGGGTGAACGCCGCCGGGACGGTGACGAGCTCGGCGCCCTCGAGGGCGAGTATGCGGTAGAGCTCCGGGAAGCGGAGGTCGTAGCAGAGCGTCAGCCCGACGCTCCAGCCCTCGGCCTCGCACGTGACCGGCCCCTCGCCGGGCTCCTCGGCCTCGGACTCCCGGTAGACCTGCCCGCCGACCTCGACGTCGAACATGTGGATCTTCCGGTAGACGGCGGCGAGGTCGCCCTCCGCGTCGAAGACGGCGCACGTGTTCGAGAGCTTCTCGCGGCCCTCGCGGCGCTCGGCGATGGAGCCGCCGACGAGCGTGATCCCGTGCCGGCTCGCCCACTCCGCCATCGCCGCGAACGTCTCGCCTCCCGGGAGGGGCTCGGCGATCTCGCGCAGGAACCCCGGCGCCCCGATGCCGTTCCACTTCTCGGGGAGGACGACGACGTCCGCCCCGGTCGCGGCGGCGCGGGCGACGAGCGTCTCCATCCGCTCGAGGTTGTCCGCCTTCGAGGCGGACGCGTTCAGCTGCACGCAGGCGACACGGAGACGGTCTGCCATCGCCCTCAGGATAGCCTGGAGCCGTGAGATCGCCCGGCGAGATCCTGGCGGAGGCGCGCACGATCGCGCTCGTCGGCGCCTCGCCGAAGCCGTGGCGGCCGAGCCACGGCGTGATGCGCTACCTGCTCGAGCAGGGCTACCGCGTCTTCCCGGTGCGGCCCGCCGGCCCGCCGGAGATCCTCGGCGTGCCCCGCGTCGCCTCGCTCGCCGAGATCGGCGAGCCGGTCGACCTCGTCGACGTCTTCCGCCGCGCCGAGTTCTGCCCCGCAGTGGCGCAGGAAGCCGTCGCGGCGGGCGCGGGCGCGCTCTGGCTCCAGCTCGGCATCGTCTCGCCCGACGCTCGCGCGATCGCCGAGGCCGCGGGAACGGACTACGTCGAGGACGCCTGCACCGCGATCGTGCACCGCCGGCTCGCGCAGGCCTGAACGGGAAGGGCCCGCGGAGGCGGGCCCTTCCCGTTCCTCTACGGCCTCAGCCGAATACGTGGACCTGGATGTTCCCGCCCTGAAGCGGGTTGTCCTCCAGGCCCGAAACGTAGGCCGCGGTGATGATCTGGTACGTGTCCGGACCAGGCGCGCTTCCGGGTTCGCCGAGGTCGCGGACGCGGATCCGATAGTGGACGGGCGGCAGCCCGTTGACTTCACCGAGCCCGTAGATGTCGGCCCGATCCTCGTCGGGGTCGCAGACGATCACGAGCACCTCGGTGGACTTGAACGTGATCGGCATCAGCGCCGAGTGGTCGTGGTAGGTCTGCTCGCCCCGCGTGATCGTCCCGTCCGCCTCGATCCTCGCGTTGCCGCCGAAGCTTCCCTTGCTCCCGGTGAGCGTGAAGATCCAGCCGCCGTTGTGGATCGTTATCTCGCAGCCGGGGGTGGAAGGCGGAAGGATCCACGTCTTCGCCGCGTCGTCCCGTGCCGGCTCGTCGGCGTCCTCGACGTTGTCCTCGTCGTTGTCCGCGTAGGCGTGGATCGCGTCCGTGCCGGGCAGCTCCGGCCCCGTGTAGCAGTGTTCCGCGTTGCCGAACTCGTCGGTCGTCGCGGAGCCGTCCTCGTCGGCCGGATCCTGGTCCTGCTCGGATGCTCCCTCGACGTCGAAGCGAACGGTCTCTTTCGGCGTCGGGTTCCCGAACGCGTCGCGCACCTCGGCCTTGACACAGTGCTCAGTCTCGACCTCGTTCGAGTCCGTCTCCGGCTTCAAGTCGAGGAACGCCGGGTCGCCCGGGTGCCACAGCTTCGTGGCGTCGTGGAAGGGCTCACCCGGATCCTGCTCGTTGTCCTCCTCGATCGTGTCGGCCCAGGCGTGGATCGCGTCCAGGCCGCTCTTCGTGCTCGTGTAGCAGAACTCGGCGATTCCGGCCGCGTTCGTCCGCTGCGTCGCCTGCTTCTGCGTTGTCCCGGTGACGACGAAGCGAACCGGCTCGTCGGGGTTCGGGTTGAGGAAGATGTCGGTGACGTACGCCTGGAGGCAGTGCTGCTCGCCGACGATGTTCTGGTCGGCCTCCGGCGTCAGCGTCAGGAAGGCGGGCTCGGCCGGCAGCCACGTCTTCGTGCCGGGGTCGAACGGCTCCGCCGGGTCCTGGACGCCCCGGTTCTCGTCGTCGACATGCGCGACGATCGCGTCCTCGCCCGACGAAGTGAACACGTAGCAGAACACGGCCGGGTCGCCGTCGTTCTCCGTCGAGTCCGTTCCGGTCTTCGTCACCGTCCCGACCGTCTCGAGCACAGCCACGTGCACGACGACGAAGCGAACCCGAACGTTCGGGACGCGATTTCCGAAGACGTCGTAGACGGTCGCGTCGACGCAGTGCTCGTCGTCGACCTCGTTCTCGGCCACCTTCGGGTGGAGCACGACCTCCGCCGGCTCGCCCGGCTGCCAGGTCTTCCCGGCCACGTCGGCCGGCTCACCGATGTCCTGCGTCCCCCGGTTCGTCTCGTCGACATGCGCGACGATCACGTCGGCGCCCGCCTTCGTGCTCGTGTAGCAGAAGTCGGCCTCGCCCGCGGTGTTCGTCTGCTCGACATGTTGTTTCTCGACCGTGCCCGTGACGACGAACCGAACCCTCACGCCGGGCACCGGGTTGAAGAACACGTCCTCGACGGTCGCGACGACGCAGTGCTCGGTGTCGACCGGATTCTCGTCCGCCTTCGGCTCCAGCGTGAGCCTGTTCGCCGAGCCGGGCAGCCATGTCTTCGTCGCGTCGTCGAACGGCTCGACGATCGCGTCCTGTTCGTTGTCCCGGTCGTTGTCGGCGTAGGCGTGGATCGTGTCCGTCCCGACTGTCTCCGGTCCCTGGTAGCAGTGCATCGCCTGACCGTTCTGGTCGGTCGTCCGCGAGGCGTCCTCGTCTGCCGGGCTCGTGTCCTCCTCCGACGCGCCCTCGACGTCGAAGCGGACGATCACGCCCGCGGCGGGACCGCCGGTCGCGTTCTTGACGGAGGCAACGACGCAGTGCTGCGTGTTGACGGGGTTCGCCGCGAGCTCGGGCGTCAGCGTCAGCTGGGTCGCCTGGCCGGGGCAGCTCTGCGCGTCGCCGATCGTGATGACGCGGATCTGATCAAGCAGGTCTCCGCCAGGCTGGTTCACGTCGAGGTGGAAGACGAGGCGCGTCGCATCCGCCTCGATGCTGACCCAGTCGAGCTGCCCGGTCGGCCCGAACTCGAGCCCGCGGGTCGGCTCGGCGCCGTACGTCGTCGTCGGGGCGAGTCCGGGATCGGCGTCGCTCGCCGCGAGCCTCGGCGTCGAGACGATTACGCCGAGGATTCTCGACGCGAACCTGACCTGGCCGTCGTACACGGTCCGCCCGGTTCCGGTCGGATCGGCGTGGACGAAGTGGCTGTCGATGCACGTGCCCGCCGGGATCGTCCCGCCTCGGGTCGGGAAGTCGGTCGAGCGGTCGAACCTGCCCGCCCGTGCGTTCGGCTCGCAGGAGGCGAAGCTGGGACTCCCCGGGATGCAGATGTCGAGCGAGATCGGCGTCGTCGTCGTGTGGTCCTGCTCCTCGTCGAAGGCATGGGCGCCGCGCGGGTTTCCTGTGTCGTCGTCGTGCTGGTGCTGGTTCAGCGCCACGGACGCGGGCGGCGCGCCAACGTGCACCTCGTCCATCGATGCCGTGATCGCGGCGCCCGCCGTCGCCGGCGAGAACGCCGCGACGACGACGAGGATCGCCGTCACTACTAGAGAACGTTTCATCGGATCACCCCCGGCCCCCCGCTTTTCCTGCTCGCCAGAGAACCGGTCCGCCGGGACGATGGAACGCCTCGCCAGGCAACCGCCGAGACCTCGCCGCAGCGCAGCACATCCGTTCCCTCCGAGCCCGCAGTCCCGGACGTCGCCCGTCCGGGTGCCTCGTTATTCCCGTCGCAAAGTCCGCCTCAAACCCGTCGCGTCCTCGACCTCGAAGCCTTGCCTTCGGCGCCGCACCGCAGGAGAATCCCGCCGCAACGACGCGGGAGGACAGAGTCATGCGGAAACTGGGTAGCGGCGCTGCGGCGGCGGTCGCGCTCGTCTTCGCGGCGGTCGCCCTCACGGCGCCGGCGAACGACGACGAGCTGCTCAAGGACGAGCGCCACTTCCTCGAGCAGTCGAACAAGACGTACACCGGGGGCCAGAAGGCGGCAAAAGCCCGCAACATGGCGGTCGTCGGACACACCAACCTCGGCGGACGCGGGTTCAACGCCGACGTCTGGTTCCACGAGGGCTTCGCCTACGTCGGCCACTGGGGCTTCAGCGACTGGGCGAGCGGGTCGAAGACGCGCTTCTGCCCCTCGCCGCCGAGGAACGGCGTGGCCGTCGTCAACGCACGGAACCCGGCGAACCCGGTCGTGGTTTCGCGCCTCGTGAACCCGCGGGGTACGTCGGCCGAGGACGTCGTCGTCTACCAAGCGGAATCGGGGCCCCTCGCCGGTCGCGACATCGCCGCCGCGGGCATCCAGGTCTGCGGAGGCTCGCGGCTCGACCCGGGCTTCCCGCGCGGACTCATGCTCTGGGACGTCACGAATCCCGCGAGCCCGGTCGAGCTCGGCTTCGTCAGCACCGGCTGCTGCACGCGCGGCCTGCACGAGTTCGAGATCGAGCACCGGGCCGACCTCGGGCGGACGTTCGCCTACGCGACCGTGCCGGCGAGCGAGTACGAGGAGGAGGGGTCGCCGAGCGGTTTCCGCGACCGGCAGGGCCGCGGCGACTTCCGGCTCATCGACGTCACCGACCCGCGCAACCCGTTCGCCGTCTCCGACTGGGGCGTCGTCCACGACGCCGGCGGCCCGCTCAACCCGGGACAGGGGTGCGACCCCGATCCGGTCTTCGGGCACGGCGCAGAGTCGTCCAGCGACGGCAAGCTGGCTTTCCTCGCCTACTGGGACAGCGGCTTCGTCGCGCTCGACGTGACGGACCCGGCGAATCCCGTCCTCCGGGGCCACACGGTCTACGGGGCCGACGAGGACGGCGACGCCCATTCGTCCATGTACGACGACGACCGAGAGCTCCTCTTCACGGCCGACGAGGACTTCTGCAAGAACTCCGGGCCGGGCATCGAGCAGGGTTACGGGTACCTCCGGATCTACGACTACGCGGACCTCGCCGCGCCGAGGCAGATCGGCGAGTACCGGACGCCCAACTCGCGAGGGACGAACCCGATCGGAGCCGGCGACTACACCATCCACAACAACTGGCTCGTCGGCACCGACGTCTACATCGCCTGGTACTCGGACGGCGTCCGCGTCGTCGACGCGAGCAACCCGCGCAGCCCGCGCGAGGTCGCGTACTTCGTTCCGCCGGCGGGACAGAATCCGGTGAAGCCGTCGCAGCGCGGCACGCTCTCGCAGACCCCGCAAGTGTGGGGTGTCGTCGTCGACGAAGCCACGGGGCTCGTCTACGCGAGCGACATGAACACGGGCCTCTGGATCCTGCGGAGGACGGGCTAGTCGCCACAGAAGACGAGGGGCGCCCTGCACGGGGCGCCCCTCTCCCCATCGGGGTGCCCGGATTTGAACCGGGGACCTCGCCGACCCGAACGGCGCGCGCTACCAGGCTGCGCTACACCCCGAACCGGCCATAGGGTATCTCACGAGCCATGGCGCGCCGTGACGAGATCCTCGCCTGGGCGAGCGAGTACCTCGACCTCGGCTCGTTCGCCGACTACGGCCCCATGGGCCTGCAGGTGGCGGGATCCGACGACGTGCGCAAGGTCGCCTGCGGCGTCTCCGCCTCGCGCGAGCTCTTCGAGCGCGCGGCCGCGGCGGGGGCACAGCTCGTGCTCGTCCACCACGGACTCCTCTGGGACAGGGAGCCGCGCGTCGTCGGGCCGGTCATGCGCGAGCGCCTGCGCGCGCTCTTCCAGGCCGACATGACGCTCGCCGCCTACCACCTCGCCCTCGACGCGCACCCGGAGGTCGGCAACAACGCCCTCCTCGCCGGGGAGCTCGGGATCGAGCGCGAGCGCCGCTTCGCGGACGGCCTCGGCTTCGGCGGCCCCCTGGCGGAGCCGGTGCCGATCAGCGACTTCGCGGCGCGGGTGCAGGAGCTGCTCGGGCGCATGCCGCTCGTCTTCTCGTACGGGCCGGAGCTCGTCGAGCGGGCGGCGGTCTGCTCGGGCGGGGCGGCGCGCTATCTGGCGGACGCGGCCGCGGAGGGGTACCACTGCTTCCTCACGGGCGAGGCGGCCGAGCCGACGAAGCACGCCGCCAAGGAGGCGGGCGTCCACTTCGTCGCCGCGGGCCACTACGCGACCGAGACGCTAGGGATCCGTGCGCTGACCGCCAGGCTCGCCGACGAGTTCGGGCTCGAGTGGGAGTTCGTCGACCTCCCCAACCCGGTCTAGGAACTCCCCGACGACGTCGGCGCAGAGCTCGGGATACTCGGCCACGACCAGGTGCCCGGCGGCGGGGACGGTCCGGATCGCGCAGCGGAGCCGCCTGGCGTACTCGAAGCCGTCGACGAGCGGGACGAGCCGGTCTCGAGCCCCCCAGACGAGGACGGTGGGGCAGCGCACCCGGTCGAGGTCCTGGCGGGGATCGTCCCGGAGGAGCGCCCGCCCGGCCGCGCCGACGTCCGTGTGGCGCGGCGGACCCTCGAGCAGGCCGAGCACGCCCTCGGGCGAGAGCGTGGACGGGTCTGCGGCTCCCCAGTAGCCGAACACGGGGTAGCGGAGGACGGGCCGGCGGGCGAGCGCGCCGCGGAAGCGGGCGGCGACCCTGCCCGGCTTGAGGGCTCCGACCACCGCCAGGTAGGTCCGCGCCCGCTGCGTCGTCGAGACGATTCCGGCGGGTGCGACGAGCACGAGGGCAGACACGTCCGCCGGCCGGGCGACCGCGCAGCGGAGGGCGACGACTCCTCCCAGCGAGTAGCCGAGCACGGCGGCGGGGAGCATGCCCTCCTGCTCGGCGACGGCGCGGACGTGGCCGGCGAGGTCGGCGATGTGCTCGAGGGCGGGCAGCGGCTCGGTCCCGCAGTGGCCGGGCAGGTCGGGCACGAGCACCCGCCGGCGTTCGGCCAGGAGCGGCGCCAGCTCGGTGAAGTTGTAGGACGCCCCGCCGAGCCCGTGGACGAGCAGGAGCGGCGGTCCCTCGCCTCCGACCCAGTAGCGCGTCCGCACGCCGCCGATGTCCGCAACGTGCGGCCGGAAGCCCGGCATGAGCGTTGCCGCGTCCACGTCGGAACCGTATCCTGTGAGCATGGTTCGGAAGGGAGTGCGGAGCCTTTGAGCCCCGCCGGAAACATCGGAGCTGCGTCGCGAGCCCGCCCGTGCCCTGACGGCGGGCTTTTTTGCGCGCGAGGAAAGGAGCCCACATGGCGAATCACCTGACGCCCGAGGAGCTGTCGAAGGAGCTGGGAATCGACCGGCAGGAGGTCATCCGCCTCTGCATCGAGGAGTCGATCCCGATCTACCAGGGCAAGATCGACAAGACGCTGTTCCAGGCGCACCTCGAGGCTGCGGCGACCGGAAGGACCGCCGCGTAGCCGCGCCCGACCGCGCTCCCTGGGAGCGCTAGCTCGCCCGGGCGGCGGCCCGCCGCTTGCCCGCGGACGCCTTCTTCTTCGCCGGAGGCTTCCCCTTCTGGGCCGCGGCGACGCTCTGCTTGAGCGCCTCCATGAGGTCGACGACCGGCGCCGGGGCGACCGGCTCCGGCCGCGTGATCTCCTCGCCGGCGAGCTTCGCCTCCAGCATCGCCCGGAGCTCGCGCCGGTACGCGTTCTCCCACTCCGCGGGGTCGAACTCCCCGACGAGGCTCTGGACGAGCTGGCGGGCCATCTCGAGCTCCGGCCCCTTGACGTCGACCTCCTCCACCGCCTCGTCGATCTCGGCCCGCGAGCGCACGTCCTCGGCGAAGAACAGCGTCTCCAGGGCGAGCGAGTCGCCGAGCGCGCGAATGAGGCAGAGGTTCTCCTTGCCCCAGAGGACGAAGCTGCCGATGGCCCCCACCTCCGCCTCCTGCATCGCCTTCAGGAGGAGGACGTACGGCCGCCGCTGAGCCGCGGCGCTCGCCGGGGCGAGGTAGTACGTGCGGTCGAAGTAGATGGGGTCGACGGCGTCGATCGGGACGAACTTGACGATGTCGATCGACTGCGAGCGCTCGAGCGCGACGGCCTCGAGATCCGCTTCCTCCACCATCACGAACTGGCCCTTGGCGAACTCCCAGCCCTTCACGAGCTCGTCAGCCTCGACGTCCCGCTCGTGCTGGGGACAGAAGCGCTTCTGCTTGATCGGAGTCCCGCATTCGCGGTGAAGCGTGCGGAAGGCGATGTCCTTGCGCTGCTGCGCGACCGCCAGCCCGATCGGGATGTTGACGAGGCCGAAGTTGATGGATCCGTTCCAGATCGTCCGCATGGCAGCTCGGGCTAGCGTACCGGAAGAGTCGACGAATTCTGCGCGTGGCCGCGCTTCCCTCCCCCTTCCGCCGTTTCGGCGGAAAAGGGTGCGGGTACCCCTTGGACGCACCGGGCCGCCGCGTCTGGGGGGTTTCATGGAGCAGAAGACGCCTTCCGTCCACCTCACGCTGCGAGACGATCCAGCGCCGACCCGCGCGCTGCGAGCGGCCCTCGACGAGATCGGCGCCCGCTTCGGGCTCGCCGACGACGAGCTCTTCGAGCTCAAGGTGGCAGCGACCGAGGCCCTCACGAACGCGATCAAGGGCTCCGTCACCGGGAGGCCCGTGTGCGTCGCCGTCGAGCCGGGCACGGAGGCGATCGAGGTCGAGGTGCGAAACCACGGGGCGTTCGAGCTGGGCGAGCCGACTCTCGACGACGTCGACTCCGAGAGCGGCCGCGGCATCGCGCTCATGTTCGCGCTCGTGGACGAGGTCGAGTTCGCCTCGACGGGCGACGGGACCCGCGTCCGCATCCGCAAGCGCCTGGGCCGCGCGTTCCGTGCGGGCCCGCGCCCGCGCCTGGCCTGAGACCTGCCGCGCGGGGCGCTCGCGCGCTCGCTAGAGGCGGCGGGCGCCGTAGAACGTGCTGTCGTACCAGCCGCTGAGGGTCGAGATCTTGACGACGTCGCCGGTGTGCGGCGAGTGGATGAACTGGTTGCCGCCGATGTAGATCCCGTTGTGGCCCAGGCCGTTGAAGAAGACGAGGTCGCCGGGCTGGAGCTCCGAGCGCGAGACCGGGCTGCCGTACGAGTACTGCATCGCCGCGTTGTGGGGAAGCGAGACCCCGACCTGCGCGTAGACGTACATGACGAACCCCGAGCAGTCGAAGCCTGTGCTCGGCGAGGCACCGCCCCATCGGTAGGGGATGCCGAGGTACTGCATGGCGATGCCGACGACGCCGCCGTACCGGGCGGCCGGCGCGCTGCCGGCCGGCGCCTCCTCGCCGCCGCCGCCGGAGCTCGGCGGACTCGAGAGCCTCGCGCGCGCCTGCGCCTCCAGCCGGCGCTGCCGTGTCGCCTCCTCGGCCTTCAGGCGCTCGATCTCGCTCCGGATGGAGGAGAGAAGACGGCGCCGCTCGGCGAGCTGCTCCTCGATCGCCGCACGGCGAGCGGCCCGCTCGGCGACGACCGCCTCCTGCCGATCGCGCGCGCGCGCGAGCTCGGCCTCCCGCCGCTTCACCTCGGCGCGGTACGTCCGCACCTCGGCGACGATGCGGGAGTCGTCCTCGGAGACGCGACTGGCCGTGTCGATCCTGTCGAGCAGCTCGTCGAGGCTCGAGGCGCCGAGCAGGACCTCGAGCATGCCCGCGTCGCCGCTCGTGTAGAGCTCGACGAGACGGGCGTCGAGGTTGCCCTCGGCCCCGGCGAGGTTGGCGCGGGCGATCTCCAGGCGCCGCTCGTTCACGCGCTGGGCGGCCCGGATGCGGTCGAGCTCGATCTGGGCGGCGTTGTACGCCTCGACGGCGTGCCCGAGGTCGGCGTCGATCTGCTGTATCTGGCCGAGGACCTGCTCCGCCTCGGACTGCTTGGCGTCGATCGCCGGCTGCGGCGTCGCCGCTCCGGCGAGCCCCAGCGCCGCCGTCGCGACGGCCAGCAGGACGAGGAACGTGTGACGTCTTCTCGGTCGGATGCCTACCCCCGGCTAGGGATCAGTCACCGGACGCTGTCCCACCCGGCGCCCGCCACGAGGCGCGGACTCTAGCAGGGGTGCTGGACAGCGGCAAACGGCCGAAAACGGGTTGCGACCGGCTCGGCGGGGGCTTGTTAGGGTGCCCGCTTCGTGCGCGCGGGTTCCACACGGCGTCGGACTCGTTGGGCAGCGGGGGTGGCGACGGTCACCGCGCTTCTCGCGCCGGCCGCGGCCCTCGGCGACGACCCCGGTGCGCTCCGGAGCGAGGCGGAGCAGCTGCGCGCGGAGAACCGCGGGCTCGCGGCCCGCTCCCGGGAAGTCCTCCTCGAGCTCTACTCGCTCGAGACGCGGCTCGCGCGCGCCGAGGCGCGCCTGGCCGAGCTCGAGGGGGCGTCGGCCGAGGTCGAGCGGCAGGAGAACGCCGCGCGGCAGCAGCTCCGCCGGGCACGGTCGGACCTCGCCGAGGCCGAGCGCCGGCTCGCGTCGCGGCTGCAGGCCCTGTACGTCGAGGGCGACGTCGATCCGCTCGCCGTGCTCCTCGGGGCCGAGTCCCTCGACGACGCCCTCTCGGCGCTCGACGGGCTCGGCCGCTTCGCCAGCGACGACCGCGAGATCGCGGGAGACGTCCGGGACGCCAGGCGGAGGCTCGAGGCGTCGCTCCGCCGGCTCGCCGACCGGCGCGCCGAGCTTCGCGCGCTCGTGGCGCAGGCGTCCGCGACGCGCTCGACGCTCGCCGGCGCGCACGCGGAGCGGTCGGGCTACCTCGCGGGCCTCCAGGGGCGGCGCGCGTTCAACGACGGGCGCATCGCCGAGCTCGTCGGCCGGGCCGCAGCGGCG
>DATAAQ010000133.1:0-11383 GCA_036260055.1 Gaiellaceae bacterium
GGAGCGCTCGGGCAATTCGCCCGAGCGCGCGCCCGATGCGGGGGCCGGGTCGCAGGACGAGGTCGGCCGGGACGATGGCGACGCGCCCCTCCTCGACCGCGGTCAGGCCGGCCGTGCGCCGGTCGGCCCGGAGGCTCGCGAGGGTGACCCGGCTCTCGCTCGTGGCCAGGTAGACGTCTGGATCGAGCCGGCGGAGGCGGGCGACGGGGAACGGCTCGGGGCCGGGGGCCGTCCCCGCGACGCTCTCTCCGCGCGCGCGGCGGATGAGGTCGCCGAGGAGGGAGCGCTCGCGGATCGTGATGAAGAATCCGGTGTCGACGAAGACCGTCACGAGGGGCTCGTCGGCCACGCGGGCCTCGACCCGCTCGACCTGCGCCCGCATCGCGGCGGCGACCCGCCTCGCTCGGACCGGCTCGCCGAGGAGGAAGCCGAGATCGAGCGCTCCGCGCAGGAGGTCGTCGACCGACGCGTCCGGCTGGACGTAGAGGGCGGCACCGCTCTGGCGCTGGGCGAGGGAGACGTCGAGCGCGTCGACGGCGGTCGTGGCGACGATGAGGTCCGGGCGGACGCGAACGACCCTCTCGACGTCCACCTGGCCGGCCCGGTCGACGACCTCGCGGGCTTTCCGTCCGGCCCGAACCGTGGCAGGGACCCCGACGAGCCGGGCGCTCACGCCGAGCGCGCGAAGGAGCCCGGCGGACCCGGCGTCGAGCGCGACGATGCGCCGCGGGGGCTCGCGGACGACCGTGGGCTGCTCGCCGGCGCCCTGGACCGTCACGGGGTAGGGCTGCGGCACCTCCCCGAGGGGCTCGCTCCGCTCCCCGCATCCCACAGCCACGACGACTCCGAGGGCGGCGAGCAGGAGGAGGCGGCGCGACACGGCGGGAGGCACTATTCCCCAATGCGCTTCTTCACGCCGAAGGAGGCGGATGCGGCGCTCGAGGTCGTCCGGCCGCTGGTGGAGCGGCTCGTCCGACTGCGGCGGGAGCTCGTCCGGGCCGGCGGGGAGCTCGGCGCCGTGCGGAGCACGGTGGCGGGAAACGGCGGGCGCCTCGATCCCGAGCGGGTCGGGCAGCTCGAGAAGACCGCCGAGCGGGCCGCGGCGGAGCTCGCGGGCGTCGTCGAGGAGCTCGACGGCTTCGGCGTCCAGGTCAAGGATCTCGACCGCGGTCTGATCGACTTCCCCGCCCGCCATCCGGCGAGCGGCGAGACCGTCCTCCTCTGCTGGGAGCTGGGCGAGGCGTCCGTGGAGCACTGGCACGGGCTCGAGGACGGCTACGCGGGCAGGAAGCCCCTGCCCTTCTAGAGAACTTCTCACGGATGGACTCGGAGTGGCTTCGCCGTGCGGTCGTAGCGGGCATCGTGCTCGCCGTCGCGCTCGTGCTCGCGCGGCTCGTCGACCGCGCGCTCGCCCGCCGGCTCGAGCTCCGGCCCGAGACGCGGACGCGCTACCGGGTCCTCCGCCGGAGCGCGGTCGCGGTGATCGTGGGCGTCGGGGTCCTGAGCGCCCTCCTCGTCGTCCCGGAGGTGCGCGCGGTCGCCGGGACGATCCTCGCTTCCTCCGCCGTCCTCGCGCTCGTCGTCGGCCTGGCCGCGCAGTCGACGCTCGCGAACTTCGTCGCCGGCCTTCTCATCGCGTTCACGCAGCCGCTTCGCCTGGGGGACAGCGTCGACGTGGCGGGGGCCTCCGGGGAGGTCGAGGAGATCGGGCTCACGTACGCCGTCATCAGGGCGGGGGACGGCGCCCGCTACTTCGTCCCGAACGCCAAGCTGGCCTCGGATACCATCAGGAACGCGACCATCGCGACGTCCGAGCACCTGGCCGCGGTGAGGGTCTCCGTGCCGCTCTCGGCGGATCTCGACCGGGTGCTCGCGCTCCTCGTCGACGAGGCGCGCAGCGCGCCCGAAGCCGTGCCGGAACGAGCCCCCAACGCGACCGTCAGCCACCTCGAGGCGACCTCGGCGGTCGTCACGGTCGAGGCGTGGGCCGCAACTGCCGAAAGAGCCTCTCAGCTGGCCGCGCACGTGCGCAAGGCGGCATACCGACGCCTTCGGGCGGAGAAGATCTACGCGTGAGCGGGAACGGACACAACCGACACAACGGGCGCAACGGCCGGAACGGCCGCGGCGCGAACGGCAACGGCAACGGCGTCCCGGCGGCGAACAACCGGAATCGCCGCCGCCGTCGCGACCGCCGCCGTCGCGACAAGGCCCAGTCCCGGCGCTTCGTCGTCGCCACGATCGTCGCGGTCGTGCTCGGCGGCGTCTCCGTCCTCGTCGCGGCGGCGTTCACCGGCGCGGCGGCGTTCCGCGCCAGCTGCTCGCTCGCCTCGCTCCGGCCCGTGTCGATCGGCCAGAACTCGTTCGTCTACGCCGCGGACGGGTCGATCCTGGGCGCCATCCCGGCCGAGAAGAACCGCCAGCCCATCGCGCTCGAGCAGATGTCGCACTTCCTCGCGGAGGCGACGGTCGCCATCGAGGACCGCCGCTTCTACGCGCACGACGGCCTCGACTACGAGGGCATCGTCCGCGCCGCGGTGAGGAACCTCGAGAGCGGCGAGATCGTCCAGGGCGGTTCCACGATCACGCAGCAGCTCGTCCGCAACCTCTACATCGGCAACGAGGTCACGTGGAAGCGGAAGACGAAGGAGGCCTGCCTCGCCCTCAAGCTGGAGGAGGAGGGGCTGCCCCGCATGTGGGGGGACCGGCCGGCAGGCCAGACGGCAGCCGGAGCGAAGCGCTGGCGCAAGGACAAGATCCTCGAGACGTACCTGAATCAGGTGTACTTCGGAAACCACGCGTACGGGGCCGAGGCGGCCGCCCAGACGTACTTCTCCAGGCACGCCGGCGACCTCCGGCTTGCCCAGGCCGCGCTCATCGCGGGCCTGCCGCAGGCGCCCTCGATCTACGACCCGTTCCGGCGGCCGGACGATGCCGTCCAGCGCCGGAACGACGTGCTCCGCGCGATGTTCGACGCCGGCTACATCGACGCCGTGCGCTTCCGCAAGGCGCTCGGCTCGCCGCTCCGGCTCAAGCCGGGCGAGCTCTACACGAAGATCCGGGAGCCCTACTTCTTCTCGTACGTCCGCGAGCAGCTCATCGACAAGTACGGCGCGAGCACCGTGCGGGGCGGCGGCCTGCGCGTCTATACGACGATCAACCCCCGCTTCCAGCGCCACGCCGTCGCGGCGATCGAGCAGACGCTCACCGAGCGGACGGACCCGGCATCCGCCATCGTCTCCATCAACCCCCGCAACGGCGCCATCCGCGCCATGACGGCCGTCGTCCCGGGACGCAAGAACGTCCAGTTCAATCTCGCGGCGCAGGGGCGGCGCCAGGCGGGGTCGTCCTTCAAGACCTTCGTGCTCACCGAGGCGATCCGGCGGGGGATCAACCCCGACTCGACGACGTACCTCTCGGCGCCGTTCCACTGGCAGCCCGACCCCAACAGCGAGCCGTGGGACGTGAAGACCTACGACGAGAGCTACCGGGGCCCGATCTCGCTCACGAGCGCGACGCTCGCCTCGGACAACACGGTCTACGCGCGGCTGACGCTCGACGTCGACCCCGAGAACGTCGTCAGGATCGCGCGCCGCATGGGCATCAGGACGAAGCTGAAGCCGGTCGCCTCGATCGGACTCGGCTCCAACTCCGTCTCCGTCCTCGAGATGGCTTCCGCGTACGCGACGCTGGCGGCCGGCGGCGTCTACTCGGAGCCGATGGCGATCCGCAAGGTCGTGCTCCCGAACGGGAAGGTCGACCGGAGCGCCGGCTGGGGCGTCTCCAAGCGGAAGCGCGTCATGCCGGACGGCGTCGCCTACGAGGTCACGCAGGTGCTCCGCCAGAACATGACCGCCGGCACGGGCACGGGCGCCTACTACGGGGATCCTTCGTCCGCCGGCAAGACGGGGACGACGGACAACTTCGCGGACGCGTGGTTCGCCGGGTACACGCCGCGCGCCTCGACGGTCGTCTGGGTCGGGTATCCGAACGCGCAGATCGAGATGACGAGCGTCCACGGGATCCGCGTGGCCGGGGGCACCTTTCCCGCGACGATCTGGCGGCTCTTCATGCAGGCCGCGTTCGCCGACGCGCCTTTCCTCGAGTGGCCGCTGCCGGAGGACCCCGTCGAGTGGGGGACGTTCGAGGGCCAGTACGAGTACGTCCCGCCGCCCCCGCCCGCGCCGACCGCGCCCGAGAAGCCGGACGACGACAAGAAGAAGAACGACGGCCAGACCACGACGGAGGAGGAAGAGCCGTCTCCGCCGTCGCCCGCGGACGGCGACGGTGACGGCGTCCCCGACGGCGCGGACAACTGCCCGAGCGTGGCGAACCCGGATCAGACCGACTCGGATGGCGACGGCGTCGGCGACGCCTGCGACCCGGAGTAGGCTCCTCACAGGCGGCTCGCGCGCCGCTCTCGCGGCCGGCGGCGCGTGTCTCGTGCTCGTCGTGCTCGCCGTCGCGACGGCGTACCCGTCGGGCTCCCCGCTCGTCCCGGAGCACGACGCCCCGGACGGGGGCTGGGCGTGGGCGTACCTGGTCGCGGCTGCGGCCGCCTTCGCGGCGTACGTCGGCGGGCTGCTGCTCCTCGCGCGGGCGCGACCCGCCAGGCTCGGTGCCGTCCTCGCCCTCGCCTTCGCCGTTCAGCTCGCCCCGCTCGCCGGGCCCGTCCTGCTCTCGACGGACGTCTACACCTACTGGGACTACGGGCGCATCGGCGCGGTCCACGGCGGCAACCCCTACGTGGACGAGCCGAGCCGGTACCCCGACGACCCCGCGTTCCCGCTCATGGGAGCGCAGTGGCGGGACACGACCTCGGTCTACGGGCCGGCCTTCACGCTCGCTTCGGAGGGGCACGCGGAGGCCGTCGGCGAGTCGCCCGACGCGGCGGCATGGGCGTACAAGGTGCTGGCGGCGCTCGCCATGCTGGCGCTGACGCTCCTCGCCGTCCGTTTGTCCCCGCGCCCCGCGTACGCCGCCGCGTTCGTCGGCTGGAATCCCCTCCTGGCCCTCCACTTCGCGGGCGGAGGCCACAACGACGCGTGGATGATGGCCCTCGTCCTCGCCGCTCTCGCGCTCGGCGCGGCGGGCAGGCGGTGGGCCGCCGGGGCGGCGTGGGCGCTCGCCATCGCGATCAAGTGGCTTCCGCTCGTCTTCCTCCCGCTCCGGTACCTGGAGGGCCGCCGGCGGGGGCGGCGCGTCGGCCATGTGGGATTCGCGCTCACGGCCGCGGTGGTCGCGGCCGTCGCGAGCCTCGTCTACGGGGGCGCCTGGCTGGGCGCGTTCGGCCCGCTGCGCGAGAACCTCGTGGAGGAGCGCGCCGCGTACAGCATTCCCAGCCGCCTCGCCGGCCTCGGCGTGCCGGAGGAGGCTGCGGTCGCGCTGTTCGCCGCGCTGTTCGTCCTCGCGTACGTGTGGCTCCTGCGCGAGGCGTGGCGCGGCCGGGCCCGGCTCGGGCTCGCGGCGGGCCTCCTCCTCGTCACGACCTCGTGGCTCGTCCCCTGGTACGCGGTCTGGGCCGTTCCCCTCGCCGCCGTGGAGGAGGATCCGCCCGCCCGCTGGCTCGCGCTCGCCCTCTGCGCGTACCTGCTCCGCGACGCCGTTCCGCTCTGAGCGCGGGCCGCCGCCGCGGCGTCGGCCGCTAGCGTACGCGCCCGTGGCGGAGCTCATCTCGATTGCGGAGGCTCAGCGGCTCGTCCTCGAGCGCGCCCGTCCGCTGGAGGCGGAGCGGGTGCCGATCGAGCGGGCGGCGGGCCGCGTGCTCGCGGAGACCGCGGCCGCCGCGGCCGACCTGCCGCCCTTCCCCAGCTCGGCGATGGACGGCTACGCCGTGCGCGCGGCCGACACCGCCGGCGCTCCGGTGACGCTTCCGGTCGTGGAGAGGATCGCGGCCGGGAGCCCGGCCTCGCGCGGGCTGGCGTCCGGCGAGACGATGGCGATCGCGACGGGAGGCGTCGTTCCGGAGGGCGCCGACGCCGTCGTGCCGCTCGAGGTCGTCGAGGAGACCGCCGACGGCCTCGTCGTCGGCACGCCCGTCAGCGCCGGCGCGAACGTACGCGGCCGCGGCGGAGACGTGCGGGCGGGCGAGGGCGTCCTCTCGCCGGGCACGCGTCTGGGGGCTGCCCAGGTGGCCGCGCTCGCGGCCGCCGGCGTGGCCGAGGTGCGTTGCGCGAAGCGGCCGCGCGTCGGCATCCTCGTGACCGGCTCGGAGCTCCGCCCCCCGGGCTCCCCGCTCGCGCCGGGGCAGATCTACGAGTCCAACGGCCTGCTCCTCGCGACCGCCCTTGCGCTCGCCGGCGCCGTGCCCGCCCAGCTCGGCGCCGTCCCCGACGACCGCGAGGAGCACCGCCGGGCGATGGAGCGCGCCCTCCTCGGCTTCGACATGCTCGTGACATCGGGCGGCGCCTCCGTGGGGCCGCACGACCTCGTGCGCGACGTGCAGCGGGAGCTGCGCGTGGAGGAGGTCTTCTGGGGTGTGGCAGTGAAGCCAGGGAAGCCGATCGCGTTCGGGTCGCGCCGCGGCCATCTCGTCTTCAACCTCCCGGGCAACCCCGTCTCGGTGCTCGTCACGTTCGAGCTCTTCGTCCGCCCGGCGGTCGACGCCCTCCTCGGCGTGCCGGACCCGCTTCCCGCCTTCCTGCGGGGCACGCTCGCAGCCACGCTGCGCCGGAACGCCGAGCGGGACGAGCTCGTGCGCGCCGTTGTCAAGAAGGAAAACAACGGGATCGCCCTGGAGCCGATCGCGGGGCAGGAGTCCCACATGATCGTGCGGGCGGCCGAGGCGAGCGCGCTCGTGCTCGTCGAGGCCGGAGAGGGCGAGGTCGCCGCCGGCGACCCCGTCTCGTTCCTGCCGCTCTCCTAGCGGGCCGAGGCGAGCACGTACGGCTCGCCGCCGGCGGGCGCGACCGCGACCAGGCGCCCGTAGACGATCCACCGTTGCTCCGAGCTGTAGAGCGGGTGACAGGCCGAGAGCATGACCGTGTCGAACCCGCGGTCGCGCACGACGCTCCAGTCGTCGGAGGCCACGATCTCGTGCGCGAAGACCCGGTAGCGAAACGTCCCGTACGGGAGGTCGAGCACGATCTCGTCACCTCGCTCGAGCTCGTCGATCTCGCGGAAGGGGGCGCCGAAGGTCGTGCGGTGGCCGGCGATGCCGACGGTCTTCCCGAGCCCGGGCAGGCTCGTCCGCTCGTAGTGCCCCGGCCCCCGGGAGAGGTCGGCGCCCCAGCGCGTCCCGTGGACGAACACGGCGCTCACGTCGAGCCGGGGGATCTCGATGCGCCCGAGCGCCTGCCCGAGCTCCAGCTCCCGCCGGAAGCGCGTGGCGTCCCGGGCCAGCGCGCGCTCGCGAGCCGCGAGGCTCTCCTCCGCCACGGCGGCGGGCCGCCACGTCTCGAACTCGCGCGCGAGCTCGCCGGCCAGCCGGTTCTGCTGGTAGCGGCCGTAGAGGTCGGTGACGGGATCGCGCCAGAAGAGGACCGCGGCCGCGTACGCGAGCACGAGCAGCCCGACGACGATCAGGACGGTTCCGAGACGGCGCCGCATCATCCTTCCAACCTCTCACCTTGTTCCCCGGATACGCCTCCGTCAACAGCGCGGAGGCCGCGACGGGGCCTCCTTCGGCGCGCGAGGAGGACGAGCCGGCGCAAACCCTCGCGCAGCGGGCCGCGAACGGGGCGCTCGGAGGCGTCCGGGTACGGGGCGTAGCGCCCGAGCGCGACGGCGCCCGTCTGCCCGGCGGCGGCCCCCCAGGCGAGGAACGCCAGGACGAGCGGCGCCGGGACGTATCCGATCGCCGTCAGCGCGAGGAGGTACCAGACGGCGTCGAGGCCGAGGTCGAAGCGGAGCGCGAACGAGCCGACGAGGAGAAGCGGGCCGGCGAAGCCCGCGACGAAGAGCGCGAGCTGCGCTCCGCGGCCCCGGTCGGAGATCTGCGGGAGCCAGAGCCACGCGTGCAGCGCGGGCAGGACGAAGACGAGCGCGTACGGGTTCGAGGCCGCGACGACGAGCGCGACGACGGCGAGGACGAGCATGGCCGCGAGGTGGCCGCCGAGCTCCTCCTCGCGGGAGACGGAGCGGGCCGGCGCGAGCCGCGGCCGCGCGACCAGCCAGCCGAGCGCCGAGACGGCGGCCAGGGCGGCCAGGGCGGCCGCCGGCCAGTCGGAGGCGACTCGCGTCTCCAGCGCGAGCGGCCGGTCGGCGCCGCTCGGGAGGATCCCGAGTAGGGTGAAGATCCCGAACACGGCGCCCGCCCAGAGCCAGACGCCCAGGCGGCTGGCGTAGCTTCGGAGCGCGGGCGCGAGCGCGATGCGGCGGCGGCGGCAGCGCGCGAAGAGGTCGACGGTCGCCGCGAGGAAGGGCAGGAGCGCCGCCAGGAGGACGAACTGGATCGTCCAGCCGTGGAGGATGCGGCTGCCGAGGTAGATGTACGAGTCGGTGCCGCGCGCGACCTCGGCCGCCTCGTCGAGCGAGCCGAGGAGGGCCTGCGCCGAGCGGCCGAGGTCCTCGAGCCGCTCCGCGTCGAGTGCGGGCAACGTGTCGCCCTCCGCCGCGGGCGGCCGCTCGCCTCCCGTCGTGATCGTGACGGCGGGAGCGCCGCGGGCGACGAACGGCGCCTGCCCGCCGAGGCTGAACGGGAATGCGAGGTCGAGGAGCTGCCCGACGGCGCCCGGGCGGGCCGGGAGGACGCCGGCGTGGTCGCCGATGCTCTCGTCGGCGGTCGCGAGGAGCGTCGGGCTCGGGACGCGGGAGTTGTCGCCGGCGAAGGCGATCCGCGGCGCCCCGGAGCCCGCGACGGCGTCGAGGTTGACCACGGCGACGATCCTCCCCGCGTAGCGCGGGCTCGCGGCGAAGGCGGCGGCGCCGAGGCTGCCGAACGCGCCTCCGTCCGTGGAGACGAAGACGAAGGTATGGGCGAGCGAGGCGTCCCCCACATCCCGGGCGAGCTCGAGGAGCGCCGCCGTGCCGGAGGCGTTGTCGTTCGCGCCCGGTGAGAGGCCGAGGTTGTCCCGGTGCGCCATGACGACGATCACCTGCTGCGAGCGGACCGGCTCCCGCGGCGAGCGGGGGGCGACCGCGACGACGTTCACGAGCGTCTCCGGGCCCCGCCCGGGGATCTCGGCGGAGAACGTCTGGCGCTCGACGTCGAAGCGGTAGTCGCGCAGGCGCTGCTCGACCCAGGCTGCCGCCGCCCGCGCCTTCGGCGAGCCAGGCGAGCGGTCGGGGCAGCAGAGGACGAGCTCACGCGCGAACTGGGCCGCCGTGGCCCCGTCGAAGAAGGGGCGCAGGCGCGGCTCGGGAAGCGGGTCCGGGCGGCCGACGCTGAACGCGGCCACGAGCACCGGCACCGCCACGACGAGCCAGGCGGCGCGGTAGATCCGTGTGGAGACCGGCCGCTCGAGCGATCCGCGCCGCGGCCGCCGGCGGGGAAGATCTGCGGCCATGAACCTCCCGAGTCTAGCCCCTTCCCGGCGAGCCTATCCTTTCGGGAGGATGGCCGACCCGGTCACGATCCTCCTGGTCGACGACGAGGAGTCGATCCAGAAGCTCCTGACGTATCCGCTCGAGCGTGACGGCTACCGCGTCGTGCACGCGCGCGACGGCGAGGAGGCGCTCGCGCGGTTCGGCGAGGAGGCCGTCGACCTCGTCGTCCTCGATCTCATGCTGCCCGGGCTCGACGGGCTCGAGGTGTGCAGGCGCATGCGCGAGAGCGAGAGCGCGGTCCCGATCATCATGCTGACCGCGCGGGGCGACGAGGTCGACAAGGTCGTGGGGCTCGAGATCGGGGCCGACGACTACATCACGAAGCCGTTCTCGATCCGCGAGTTCATGAGCCGCGTCCGCGCGCTCCTCCGCCGCGCGCAGCTGCCGCCTTCCGCCGCGCGCAGCGAGGTGATCGAGCACGACGGGCTCCGAATCGACACCGCGAAGCGGACGGTCGCCGTCCGCGGCGAGCCGGTGGCGCTCACGTACCTCGAGTTCGAGCTTCTGCGCACGCTCGCGGCGAGTCCGGGGCGCGTCTTCAGCCGGGCCGCGTTGCTGGACGATCTCTGGGGCGGCGCGGAGTACCGAGACCCGCGCACGATCGACGTCCACGTCCGGCACCTGCGCGAGAAGATCGAGCGCGACCCGGCGGACCCCGAGTTCATCTTCACCGTCCGCGGCGCCGGCTACCGCTTCCGGGAGGGCTGATGCCGGGCACGCCCCGCCTCGGCCTGAGCGTCAAGGTCGGCCTCATCCTCTTCGTCGTCGTCGCCGGAGCGCTCGCGATCGTCTACTTCGCGGTCGTCCCGCAGCTCGAGTCGCGCCTCGTGGACGCGAAGATCGAGGAGCTGGACGGCGTCGCGCCGACGGTGGCGGCCTCGATCCGCGGGCGAAACAGGGATCTGCAGACGACCGTGGCCGCCGTCGGCGAGACGCTCGACGTGCGCGTCGTCGTCTTCCGGCGGCTCACGGACGACCAGCTCCTCAACGTCGCCGACTCGAGGCGCTTCCAGGCGGGCGACGTCGCGGGAGACCCCGTCGCGCTCGAGGCGCTCACGACGGGGCTCCCGGCGTCCGGGCGCGTGGCGCGCGGCGGCGAGGACTACGCCGAGGTGGCGCGGCGCCTCGACGCCGACACGGTCCTCGTCATCGCGGCGTCGCTCCAGGACGCGCTCGCCAACGTCCAGCTCGTCCGCCGCACGCTCATCGTCGCCGGCGCGGCCTCCCTCGCCGTTTCGTGGCTCGCCGGCTACCTCCTCGCCTGGCGGTTCACGCGGCGGATCCGTCGACTGGAGGGCGCGGCGGAGCGGCTCGCGGCCGGCGACTTCGAGACGCGCGTCGTCGACACGGGCCGCGACGAGGTGGCCCAGCTCGCCGCCGCCTTCGACGGCATGCGCGTCCGTCTCGCCGCCCTCGACCGCGCGCGCAACGAGTTCATCGCCAACGCGTCCCACGAGCTCCGGACGCCGCTCTTCTCGCTCGGCGGCTTCCTCGAGCTCCTCGCCGACGAGGAGATGGACGAGGCCGTCCGCCGGGACTTCCTGGGCGAGATGCGCGGTCAGGTCGAGCGCCTCACGCGGCTCGCCACGGACCTCCTCGACCTCTCGCGCCTCGACGCGGGCCAGCTCCGCGTCGAGCGCGTCCCCGTCGACCTGGCTGCGGCCGCGCGCGTCGTCGCCGAGGAGTTCCGCGCGCTTGCGGACGCGCAGGAACGCGACCTCGAGCTCCGTGCCGACGGTCCCGTGGAAGCGCTCGGCGATGAGCAGCGCGTGCAGCAGATCGTCCGCGCCCTCGTCGAGAACGCCATGCGGCACACGCCGCCGGGGACCGCCGTGGCGCTCACCGTCGCAGGCGGCGACGGGCGCGCCAGCGTGGCCGTCCAGGACGACGGGCCGGG
>DATAAQ010000134.1:0-8801 GCA_036260055.1 Gaiellaceae bacterium
CCGTCCGCCTCCACGCTCGCGATCGCCTCGGCGCGGACCGCCTCCTCGCGGCGGCCGGCCACGCTCTCGGCGACGACGCGCTCGAGGTCGTCGATGTCGTAGAGGTAGCAGCCGTCGAGCTCGTTGACGGCGGGATCGACGTCGCGGGGGACCGCGATGTCGATGAAGAAGATGGGCCGGCCGCGCCGGGCCCGCATCGCGCGGGCGACCTGCTCGGCGGAGAGGAGGTAGCCCTGGGAGCTCGTCGAGGCGACGACGACGTCGGCGTGCTCGAGCTCGTCGGCCACGTCCTCGAGGCCCGCGCCGCGTCCGTTGAAGCGGCGCGCGAGCGCCTCCGCCCGGTCCCGCGAGCGGTTCGCGACGACGATCTCGCCCACGCCGCGGGAGACGAGGTTCGCCGCCGTGAGGTCGCTCGTCTTCCCCGCGCCGAGGACGAGGACGCGGCGGCCGGCGAGCTCGTCGAAGACGCGCTCGGCGAGCTCGGCCGCCGCTCCCGAGACGGAGGCGGGGTTTTCGCCGATGGCCGTCTCCGTGCGCACCCGCTTCCCCACCCGGAGCGCCTGCCGGAAGAGGCGGTGGAGCACGCGCCCGGCCGTGCCGCTCTCGCGGGCGGCGCCGTACGCCTCGCGGACCTGGCCGAGGATCTGCGCCTCGCCGGGGACGAGCGAATCGAGCCCGGCCGCGACGCGGAAGAGGTGGAGGGCCGCCGCCCCGTCCACGAGGGTGTAGAGCGCCGGCGCGAGCTCCGTCCGCGAGAGGCCCGAGAGCGCGGCGAGCTCGGAGTGGACCCGCTCCTCGGCGGTCTCGACGTCCGGGGCGGCGAGGTAGACCTCGGTGCGGTTGCACGTCGAGAGCACCGCCGCCTCGCTGCCGTCGCCGGAGAGCCGCTCGAGCGCGCCCCGGCGGAGCTCGCGGTCGTACGCGAGCAGCTCGCGGAGCTCGACGGGCGCCCGGCGGTACGAGGTGCCGACGAGAACGAGGTGCATCAGCTTCTCCCGCCCCGCACCTAGAAGTGCCCCAGAGGCGTCAGCACGAGCCGGACGAGGACGACGAGGAGGAAGCCCGCGAGAGCGAGATACGCCGCGCGGCGGCCGCGCCAGCCCGCCTCTAGGCGGAGGACGAGGTAGGCCGCATAGACGAGCCACGCGAGCAGCGTGACGGCCATCGTGGCGTCGAGCCCCGCACCCTCGCTCTGGAGCCGGGCGAAGCCGATCCCGATCGCGAGCGTGAGCGCCGGGAGGGCGACGGCGATCGTGCGCCCGGCGAGCGAGTCGAGCGTCTCGAGCGACGGAGCACGCAGGCGGAGGACCCGGGGCGTGCGGCGCTTGAGGCGGCGCTCCTGCCAGAGGTAGAGCGCGGCCAGCGCGGCCGCCATGGTGAAGCCGGCGAACGCCGCGAGCGCGAGGCCGACGTGGAAGGCCAGGAAGACGTCGCCGAAGCGGGTCTCGTGCGCGTCCGCGATGCCGCCGGCCGCCCAGGCGAGGACGAGGAGGGCGACCGCGAGCGGCATGACGGCGACGCCGAGCAGGCGGTACGGCGCCCGGCAGCCCCAGACGAGGTAGGCGCCGACGCACATCCAGACGAAGAGGTTGAGGGAGCCGGCCCAGCTCGCCCAGGGGAAGCCGTCGGCGTGCGCGGCCTCCGCGACGAGGAGCGCGGTCTGGGCGAGCCAGCCGAGGCGGACGCCCCAGATGGCGTGGCGGACGAGCCGTCCCGGGCGAAGGGTGTCGCCCGCGTAGGCAACGGCAGCCTCCGCGTAGCCCGCGAGGGCGGGCCAGAAGAGGATGACCGCCAGCTCGCCCATCTAGGCCGCCCTCCGCTGCCCGCGCTGCCGGGCGAGCTCAGCCAGCTCCGTCACCTCGCGCTCGAGGCGCGCGAGCTTGAAGGCGTAGAGCACGACGTAGAGAAGGACGACGCCCAGGACGACGAGGTACGCCGCGGTCACGTACTTCTCCGCGCTCGTCACGCGAGCGCCTCCCTGAGCTCGCGCAGGCGCTCGTCGAGCCTCTTGCCGGTCAGCTCGTTGACGTAGAGCGCGCCTGCGAGGGCGAGCGTGCCGGCGAGGCAGACGCCGAAGGTCACGAGCTGGCTGGCAGCCAGGTTCTCGTCCACGTTGCGGTCGAAGACGACGGGGTGGATGAGGCCCTCGGCGAGGCGGATGGCGAGGAAGCTGACGGGGATGAGGACGACGCCGAAGAGCGCGTAGACGGCCGACATGTTCGCCCGCCGCGGCCCGGGGTCCGTCGAGTAGCGGAGCATGAAGTAGGCGGAGTAGAAGAGGAAGAGAATGAGGAAGAGCACGAGCTGGCGCTCGCTCCAGCTCCACCAGACGCCCCACGACGTCCGCGCCCAGATCGAGCCCGTCACGAGCGTGAGGGCGCCGAAGATGACCCCCATGTGGACGGCCGTGTAGCTCTCGAGATCGTATCGCCGGTCGCGCGTCGAGAGGAGCCGGAGTCCCTTCCACGCCGCCCAGCCGAAGCAGGCGTACGCGGTCAGCGCGACCGGGACGTGGACGTAGAAGATCCGCTGGCGGAAGCCCTCGACCGGCGCGTTCGGCACCCAGTAGAACGCGAGCGCGAGGCCCGCGAGCAGGAGCGCCGCGGCGCCCGCCGCCAGGACGACCGCCCCGTTATTCCGTAACGACGTACTCAAAGCTGGCCCAGGACAGGATCGCAAAAACGAGGTCGTACAGACCGAGGAAGCCGAGGTAGCGAGCGGGGTCGGCGGCGACCGAGGCGCCGACCCCGCCCACGACGACGGGGATGACGAGGGGGAGGAAGAGGAGCGGCAGCAGGAGCTCGCGCGCGCGACTCGCCGCCGCCATGGCCGCGAGGAGGGTCCCGACGGCGGCCAGGCCGAGGTCCGCGAGCAGCACGCCCGCGACGAGCTCGGCGCCGACCGGCTCGAAGAAGAGCGCGAACGCGGGCAGGGCGACGAGCTCCGCGAGGAGCAGGAAGGCGAGGACGGCGAGGCCCTTGGCCGCCCAGATGGCGCTGCGGTCGGCCGGCGTGAGCACGAGGCCGTCGAGGATGCGCTGCTCCCGCTCGGCGAGAAACGCCCGCATGAGACCGAGCAGCGCGGTGAAGACGATCGCCACCCAGAGGAGGCCGTACGCCGCGAGCGTCCCGCTCCCTGCCGGGAGCGAGAAGTTGAAGACGACGAGCGCCGCGACGACGAAGAGGACCATCGCCGGTACGGTGTCGCGCGAGCGGAGCTCGAGGAGGAGGTCCTTTCGCGCGAGCGCCGCCACGTCGCCGAGGTAGGTCACGCGAGCGCCAGCTCCCGCGTCGCGAACGAGGCGACGCGCTCGCGGTCGTGCGTGGCGAGGAGGCAGGTGCGCCGTCCCTCGCGCAGCCCGGCGAGCTCCCCGTCGAGGAGCTCCGCCCCGTCGCGGTCGAGCCCCGCGTACGGCTCGTCCAGGAGGAGCAGGTCGGGGTCGTGGAGCAGCGTGCGGCAGAGCGCGAGCCGCTGTGCCATCCCCCGCGAGAAGGCGCCCACGCGCTCGCGCCGGGCCTCCCAGAGGCCGAAGCGCTCGAGGAGCATGCCGATCCGCTCCCGCCGCTCGGGGATCCGGTAGAGGCGGCCGTAGAGGTCGAGGTTCTCGAGGGCGGAGAGCTCCCGGTAGACGAGCGGCTCGTGCGCGAGATAGCCGATGCGCTCGCGCGGGACCGCGACGTCGATCTCACCCCGCGTGGGCGCGAGGAGCCCGGCGCAGAGGGCGAGGAGCGTCGACTTGCCGGACCCGTTCGGACCCGTGACGACGAGGAACTCGGAGTCGGCCACGTCGAGGTCCAGCGCGCTGAAGACGCGCTTGTCGCCGAAGCGGCGCTCGAGCGCGCGGGCCGTGATCACAGGAGGACGTCCGCGAGGACGAACCCGAAGAAGGCCAGGCTGATGACCCCGTTCATGGTGAAGAAGGCCGTGTCGAGCCGGCGGGTGTCGCCGGGCGAGACGAGCGAGTGCTCGTAGGCGAGGAGCGCGGCCACGACGCCCACGCCGAGCCAGTAGAGCGCGCCCGCCGGGAGGGCGAGCCCCGCCACGACGAGGAAGGCGACGGTCGCCGCGTGGCACGCCCGCGCGGCCCCGAACGCCGCGCGCGCGCCGTAGCGGGACGCGAAGGAGTGGAGTCCCTGCGTCCTGTCCACCTCGATGTCGAAGAGGGAGTAGAGGACGTCGAAGCCCGCCACCCAGGCCGCGACGGCGCCGCCGAGCGCCCATGCCTCCGTCGGAAGCTCGTTCGTGACGGCGGCCCACGCCCCGACGGGGGCGAGGCCGTCCACGAGGCCGAGCCACGCGTGGGAGAGCCACGTGACCCGCTTGAGGTACGGGTAGACGACGAAGGCTGCCACCGGGATCGGCCAGAGCCAGCGGACGATCGGCGCCAGCTGGTAGACCGCCACGAGGAACAGCGCGAGCGAGGCGAGCGCGAAGGCGGCGACCTGCCAGGGCTGCAGCGCGCCGCGCGGGAGCTCGCGGCCGGCGGTCCTGGGGTTGCGCGCGTCGATGCCCGCGTCGATGAGACGGTTGAGCGCCATCGCGAGGCTGCGGGCGCCGACCATCGCGACGGTCACCCAGAAGAGGTCGGCCGCGCCGGGGACGCCGTCGACGGCGAGGAACGCGCCGATGTACGCGAACGGGAGCGCGAAGACGGTGTGCTCGACCTTGACGAGCGACGCGAACAGGCGCGGGTAGCGGAGCGCCTCGGTCACGTCTGCCGGTGCGCGCCCGGCTGCCCGTGGAGGAGCTCGACGGCGTGGGCCAGCGCCGGCCGCAGGACCTCGAAGCCGTCCCGGCAGCCGCCGCGGGAGCCCGGCAGGTTCACCACGAGCGCCGACCCCAGGATCCCCGCCGCGCCGCGCGAGAGGAGCCCGTGCGGCGTGCGCCCGAGCGCGTCCGCGCGCAGCGCCTCGGCGATGCCCGGTGCCACGCGCTCGACGACGTCGAGCGTCGCCTCGGGAGTGACGTCCCGAGGAGCGACGCCGGTCCCGCCGGTCGTGAGCACGACGTCCGCCCTTTCGGCGAGGTCGCGGAGCGCGGCCGCGATCTCCTCGCGCTCGTCCGGGACGACCCGCCGCTCGACCTCGTAGCCCTCGCCGGCGAGGAGCTCCGCGAGGACCTCGCCGCTCCGGTCCTCGCGCTCGCCCGCGGAGACGCCGTCCGACACCGTGAGGACGGCCGCCTTCACTGGACGGGATCCTTCGTCTTCTCGAGGAGGCGGATCTCAACGATGACGAGGTCTCGCTCGACCGCCTTCGCCATGTCGTACACCGTCAACGCAGCGACCGCCGCGGCGGTCAGCGCCTCCATCTCGACGCCGGTCTGGGCCGTCGTCTCGGCGCTGGCGTGGACGGCGACGCCGTCCGCCTCGACCTCGAGCGCGACGTCGACGAGCGTGAGCGGAAGCGGATGGCAGAGCGGGATCAGCTCCGCGGTCCGCTTCGCGGCCATGATCCCGGCCACCTGGGCCGTGGCGAGGGCGTCCCCCTTCGGAAGCGAGCGGAGCGCGGCGGCCGTCTCCGGCCGCATGCGGACGAACGCGCGCGCGCGCGCCCGGCGCCGCGTCTGCGGCTTCTCGCCGACGTCGACCATGCGGATCCCGCCCGCCTCGTCGACGTGGCTGAACCGGTCGCCTTCCGCGCCCAACCTAGGCGGAAAGTGTACTTCCGGCCCGTTCGCGGGCCTCGTCGAGGTCGTGCAGCTGCGCCTCGATCCAGGCGGCGATGTCGTGCCCGCGGACGTGCCCCTTGATCGCGGAGCTGCGCCTGCGGCGCTCCTCGAGGGCCATCGTCAGCGCCTCGTGGATCGCCTCTGCCTGGCCGGCCACGTCGAAGGGATTCACCGTCACCGCCCACTCGCCGAGCTCCTCGTGCGCGCCGGTGTTCTCGGAGAGGATGAGGACGCCGTCCCGGGTGTTGACGAGCGGCGCCTCCTTCGCCACGAGGTTCATGCCGTCGAAGATCGCGTTCACGAGCAGCACGTCGAACTGCTTGTACGCCGCCACCGCGCGCAGGAAGTTGTCCTGGATGTCGAACGCGAGCGGGAGCCACCCCTCCTGCTGGAAGCGGTCGTTGACGACCCGCGCGGCCCGCTGGATGGCGCCGAGGTACTCCGCGTACTCGGGGATGTCCTGACGGGAGGGGTCGAGCAGCGCGAGCATCTGGACGCGCCGGTGCATCTCCGGGTGCGCCTCCAGGTACAGCTCGTACGCCCGAAAGCCGCGGACGACGTTCTTCGAGGGATCCGTGCGGTCGACCCTGACGATCAGGTGCTCGGGGCGGTCGCTCTCGATCGCCCACTCCTCCGCCAGGACCTCCGGGCTCTGCGCGAACCCGTCGAACTCGTCCGCGTCGACGGAGATGGCGTGCGAGCGCACGGCGGCGACGTGCCCGCCGAAGCGGACCTCGCCCGCGGCCCAGTCGATCTCCGCCTCGCCGAGGACGTCCTCGCAGCTGCGGAGGAAGTTGCGCCGCCACCGCCGCGTGTGCAGGGAGACGACGTCGTTGGCGAGGATCCCCTCGTGCACCGCGCGGCGGATCGCCTCCGGGAGGACGCGCCAGTACTCGGGCATCGCCCAGGGAACGTGCACGAAGTGGGACAGCGTCGCGTCCGGCGCGCGCTCGCGCACCATGCGGGGAGCGACGTAGAGGTGGTAGTCGTGGAAGAAGACGGCCGCCTCGGGCTCCCGCTCGAGCTCCGCGACGACCGCGTCGGCGAAGTTGCGGTTGACCGCGACGTAGCCCTCGTTCCACGCGTGGTGGAGGCCGTGGTCGACGTCCGGGGCGCTCGCCAGCCCCCAGAGGTAGTGCTGGATGAACCAGAGCACCGGGTTGGCGATGACGTTGTAGTACCAGTCGTACGCGGCGGGGTCGTGGGCGACGAGGCGCAGGCGGTAGACCGAGCCGTCCCGGGCGGTCTCCTCCACCGCCTCGCCGCCCGCCCCCTCGGCGACCGCGCGGTCCTCGTCGGACATCGCGCTCGCGACCCACGTGACCTCGTGGTGGCTCACGAGGCTGCGGAGGGCCGTGACGAGGCCGCCGCCGCCGCGGCGGGCGACGCGCTCGCCCTCGGCGTCCCGCCCGAACGCGACAGGGGCCCTGTTGGAGACGACGATCAGCTTCCTGCGGGCGCCCACCCCGGCACCCTACCCCCGCGGCGGACGGCTAGACGGCGCGCAGGGCGGTCACGAGCTCGGCCTCGCCCGAGTCGTTCCCGGAGAGCTCGTTGAGGAGCGCGAGCCAGTCCCGCAGGAGCCGCGGCGTGAGGAAGTGGCGACGCACGAACTCCTTGCCGCGAAGGGCCATCTCCCGGGCGCGCGGCGGGTCTTCGAGGACGATCCCGATGGCGTCGGCGCACATCTCCACCGAGTCGACCAGGAAGCCCGTGTCCCCGTCCTGGATCTGGTCGACGATGCCGCCGACCCGGCCGGCGACGATGGGGCGGGACTTCCAGAGCGCCTCCGTGACCGTCAGGCCGAAGCCCTCGCGCACCGACTTCTGGAGGAGCGCGGACGAGTGCACCTGGAACGCGTTCACCTCGACCGACCCGACGTTGTTCAGGTTCGAGAGGATGAAGACGTCGGGGTGGCCGTCCGCCGCGTTGACGGTGCGGTTGTAGTACTCCCACCCCTCCGGGTCGTCGTGCGCCATCGACCCGACGAGCGCGAGCTGAACGTCGCGTTGCCGGTCCCGAACCACCCGCCAGGCCTCGATCACCCCCAGCGGGTCCTTCCACGGGTCGAAGCGGGAGACCTGCGTCACGAGCGGGCGCTCCACGTCGATCCCGAACTGGTCGAGGATGTACGCCGCGTCCTCGCCCGAGAGGGCCATGTTCTTCGGCGTGAAGGGGTCAATAGCGGGCGGCCACACGTACGCGGCGGGGAGGCCGTCGGACGTCGGCACGTACTGTCGCCGGTGGAAGACGGAGGCGTCGTAGCGGCGGAGCCAGGGGAGCAGGAAGCCCAGCACCTCCCGGTTCGGCGTCGAGAGGTCGATGTGGCACCGCCAGACCCAGCGCGCGGCCGCCTCGTGCGCGTGCTCGATCATCGCGGCCGGCTGCGGGTCGTGGACGATGACGAAGTCGAACGAGCCCTCGAGCGCCTCCGCATTCAGGCGGTTGTAGTGCCGGTAGGTCTCCCGCTGCTCCCCGGAGAGCTCGACCGGGTCGCCCTGGAGGGCGTTGTGAATCGTCTTCGTGACGTCGAAGAAGTCGTCCTCGCCGTAGATGACGCGCCACTCCGCGTCCAGGCCGGCGTCTCGCATGAGCGGGACGAGCGTGTAGAGGATCTCGGCCACACCCCCGCCGAACGCCGTCGCCGAGAGGTGGAGGACGCGCTTCCCCGCGAGCGGCTCCGCGAGGCTCCGGATCTGGTCCATGAGCCCCCGGCTGGCGATCGTCGCGTAGTCGCCGAGGAGCTTCGACCCGACGTTGACGTGCTGAAGCTGCAACGGCGGCGGAGGATACAGAGGCGGATTCAGTTCAGGTACTTGGTGAAGCGGAGGCGCGACCCGGCCCCGCCGGCACGCGGCCCGATCGCGAACTCGTCCGTGACCGCCCGGATGATCGCGATCCCGAGCCCGCCCTCGTCGAGGTCGCCGACGTCAGCCTGGAGCAATCTGGGGTCGAAGCCCCCGCCCTCGTCGCTCACCTCGACCGCCAGACGGTCGGAGCCGATCTCGTAGCGGATCTCGACGACGCCGGCGCGGCCGTCGTCGTACGCGTGCCGGATCGAGTTCGAGCACGCCTCCGTCAGCGCGAGCTTGAGGTCGGCGACGACCTCCTGTCCCACCGGCTGGGCGCGG
>DATAAQ010000135.1:0-3621 GCA_036260055.1 Gaiellaceae bacterium
GATCGCGCCCGTGTCCGTGTCGACGCGGACATGCGAGCCCGGCGCGGCCGCGTCCGCCGCCTCGGCGCACGTCACGATGGGCAGCCCGAGGTTGACGCAGTTGCGGCGGAAGATGCGGGCGAAGCTCTTCCCGAGCACGCACCGGACCCCCCACGCCTTCATCGCCTGCGGGACGTGCTCGCGCGAGGACCCGATCCCGAAGTTGGCGCCGGTGACGATGACCGTGTCTCCGACGAGCTGCTCGCGGAGGGACGGGTCGTAGCCCTCGAAGAGGTACTGCTTCATCTGCTCGGGGTCCTCGACGTTGAGCTGGGCGCCGGGGTACATGACGTCCGTGTCGACGTCGTCCTCGGGGATGACGACCGCCTTGCCCTCGACGATCACGCCGGCACGCCCTCGAGGACGTCGGCCGGGTCGACGACCTCGCCGGCCACGGCTGCGGCGGCCGCCACCCACGCGTTCGCCAGGTGCACCTCGGCCTGCGGCGAGCCCATCCGGCCGCGGAAGTTCCGGTTCGTCGTCGTGATCGCCGTCTCGCCGGCCCCGAGAAGGCCCATGTGGCCTCCGAAGCACGCGCCGCACGTCGGCGTGGACACGACCGCTCCCGCTTCGACGAACGCGTCGAGGAGGCCCTCGCGCATCGCCTCGCGGTAGATCCGCTGCGTGGCCGGAACGACGATTGCCCGGCAGTCCGGGTGGACCTTTCTCCCGGCAAGGATGTCCGCCGTCTGGCGGAGGTCGGTCATCGTCCCGTTGGCGCAGTTCCCGATGTAGACCTGGTCGATCTTCCTCCCCCGGACCTCCTCGAGCGGGACGACGTTCCCCGGGAGGTGCGGGAGGGCGACGAGCGGAGGCACGTCCGCGAGGTCGATGCGGAGCCTGCGGACGAACGAGGCGTCGGCGTCCGACCGCTCGGCGGTCCACGGGCGCTCGGTCCTCCCCTCGAGGTACTCGGCGGCGACGCCGTCCGCCGGGAAGAGGCCGGTCTCGGCGCCGGCCTCGACCGCCATGTTCGCGACCGCGAGCCGCTCGTCGACGGAGAGCGCCTCGGCGGCGTCGCCGACGAACTCGAGCACCGTGTTCGTGCCTCCCCCGACGCCGACCTCCGCGAGGACGGCGAGGATGAGGTCCTTGCCGGTGACGAAGGGGCGCTTCTCGCCGACGTACTCGACCTCGATCGTGCCCGGGACGGTCTGCCAGAACTCGCCGAAGGCGAGGCAGGCGGCGATGTCGGTGGAGCCGAGGCCGCTGCCGAAGGCACCGAGGGCGCCGTACGTGCACGTGTGCGAGTCACCGCCGGCGATGACCGAGCCGGGGACGACCCACCCCTCCTCGCAGAGGAGCGTGTGCTCGATCCCACCGCGCCCCTGGCCGTAGTACGTGACGCCGTGGGCCTCGCTCCACTCCTTCAGCCGCCGTTGCACCTCTGCCGAGCGGACGTCCTTCGCCGGCGTGAAGTGGTCGCTCACCATGACGACCTTCGCGGGGTCGAAGACGCGCTCGACCCCCATCTTCTCCATCTGGCGGAACGCTACGGGTCCGGTGGCGTCGTTCCCCATGACGACGTCGCAGCGCACCATGACGACGTCGCCGGGGGCGAGGTCGTCTGCGTCCGCGTGCGCGAGGAGGATCTTCTCAGCGAGCGTGTGCGGCAGCGAGCTCCTCCAGGTAGTCGACCGCCTCCTCGAGGGAGACGACGTCGCCGTACTTCGCGTCGACGTCGTACAGGCTGGCGTCGTGCGCGCGGGGATTGCGATCGCCCACGGCCTCGCGGGGGACGAGCGGCCGGTAGCCGTGCTGGAGGGCGTCGACGACGGTGGCGCGGACGCATCCCGACGTGGACGCCCCCGTGACGACCACGCTGTCGCAGCCCGCCGCGACCAGGAGGCTCCCGAGCGTCGTCCCGAAGAAGGCGGACGCGAAGAGCTTCGTCAGCACGGGCTCGTCCGGCCGCGGGGCGATGCGGGGGTCGATCTCCACCCAGCCCGTCCCCGCCTCCAGCGTGAGGAGCGCCGGGACCTTGTCGATGAACGCCCCGGCCGCCCGCTTGCCGGCCTCGTCGTAGGCGACCGTCGTGTAGATCACCGGGACCTGCGCACGGCGGGCCTCGTCGAGGAGCCGGGCGATCGCGCCGACGACGTCGTCGAGGTTGCACGCGAGCTCGCTCTGCGGGTCGGTGAAGGCGACGTTCATGTCGACGACGAGGAGCGCCGGCCGCTCGCCGAAGCCCGCCCGGCCGTGGAACCCGGCGTGCTCGCTCACCGCGCCTCGCTGAGCGTCATCTGCCGGTCTCCGAGCTCACGGACGCGCCGGAGGGCGTCCTCGGCCGACTCCATCGGCGCCCACGGAAGCGGCTCGGGCGGCATGGGCGGCTCGTGGCCGGTCTCCTCGCGCGCGTGGGCGCGGATCTCGTCCAGTGGCGGACCGAAGTCGAAGTCGAGGAGCTCGCCGCGCTCCTCCCGCAGGCGGGCGCGGAGCTTCTCGGTCGCGCCCGCGTCGCCGACGACGACGCCGTAGTCGCGCTCGGCCTTCTCGCGCGAGACGAGCCCCTTGGCGACGTCCGCCTCGACGCGCTCGACCGGCCGGTCGAGGGGGTCCTTCCAACCCCCGCCGCCGGCCGTCCGGTAGACGAGGACGTCGCCGGGCCGGACCTGCACCTCGTCGCACTTCGACGGCAGGAGCTCCTCCGTCCCGTCGGCCCGGCGGAGGATCTTCTCGGAGCGGCTGCCCGGCTTCCCGCCGATGATCCCCCACGGGTACGTGAGCCAGCGGTCGTCGTGGATCGAGACCTCGCCCGGCTCCAGGTAGACGTACCGCTTCTCGATCCCGTTGCCCCCGCGGTGGAAGCCGGCGCCGCCGGAGTCCGTGACCGTCGTGTAGCCGTCGATGCGCACGGGGTAGTAGGCCTCGAGGTACTCCGTCGGGATGTTCTGGAAGAGCGGCCACCACGAGTGGCCGTCCGGCCCGTCCCCGATCGGGCGGCCGGGCAGGCCGCCGTACGAGATCTCCATCAGGTAGAAGAACTCGCCCTTCCCGTCCCAGCCCGAGTAGAGCATGTACGGGCTCGTCCCGTAGCCGGCCGCGGTCGTGTGCTCCGGGCTCTTGCGGGCGAGGGCGCCGCCGAGGACGTCGAAGAGGCGCGTGAGGGCGTGCGTCCGGGAGCCGAGCGCCGACGGGAACTTCGGGTGCAGGAGGCTCCCGTCCGGGATGACGACGTGGAGCAGGGGATAGAAGCCGTCGTTGAAGAGGATCTGGTGGTCGAAGACCATGATGAGGTAGACCCCGATGAACATCTTGAACATCGCTTCCGAGAGGTAGAAGTTCACCGGGCCCATCGCCTGCGGGTCCGTCCCCGACCAGTCGAAGTAGGCGTGCTCGCCCTCGCGCCAGATCGTCAGCTTCATCTTGTACGGCCCGTGGCCGAGGCCGTCGTCGTCGATCCAGTCCTCGAACGACTGCGGCTCCTCGGGGATCGCCGCCAGGATGAGCTTCGCCATCGCGTTGTAGGTGCGGTCGAGGAGCGCCTGGCAGGCGGCGAGGTACGTCTCCTTCCCGAACCGCTCGCAGAGCTCGTGCACCCGCTTCTCGCCCGTGCGGCAGCCCGCGATGATCCCCATCAGA